>CAYNOM010000044.1:0-4982 GCA_964398415.1 uncultured Polyangiales bacterium
GCGAAGTCGATGCTGCGCTTCCACTCCTGCACGACGTTCCAGTCCCACTCCTTGTGAAACTCAGCCACTTTGCGATCGCCCGTGATCTTGTCGCCGGCGAACTCGATGCCGTAGTCGTAGTAGCTGCCCACGACGTTGGTGCTCGCCGCCGCCTGGGCCCACGCCCGGAGCAGGGTGATCGAGAAGTCGAGAACGCCGCTCTTCAACGTCAATCGAGCTTCGTTGTCCGTCGAGGCGCCCACCGACAGACTGACGCTGTTGTAGCTGTGGGCGTGGGCTTCGAGCCGCAGACCATTTCCACCCAGACTTTCGTCCCACGGATAGTTGGCGTTCCAAGCGGTCGCGTCGCTGGCTGCAAACAGCTCATCCTGGGTGTATCCGGCGGCGTAGACGGGCACGGCTTCGTCTTCGATGGGTGTGCCCGAAGGGTCCGTGGGGACGATGCGATCCTGGGTCGGCGCGACGCGGGCCACCCGCAAGCCCTGCTCCAAGCAGTTGTTGTCGTCGACGTCGGTCGCGGGGAGCGCCGCGCCCTCGGCCGGCACCAGACAGGCCACCACCACCAGCTCGTTCTCCGACCTGTAGTCGCCGTACAAGAGCTCGTCGCGAGGGTTGATGGTCGCATCGCACTGCGTCCCCGGACGATGGTCATCAGGCCGACGCACGGGATCGTTGAAGCGACCGCAATCGTTCTCGACATACAAGCCGTGGCTGTACTCGGTGGGCGTCTGCGGGATCGACAGCGTCTCCTCCAGCGCGCTCTGGTCCTGTCCACCGACAGATTCGCCATCGGCCTTCGCCTGCTCGCCGCGAGCGTGCAGATAGACGGGCAAGAGCTTCTTCTCACTCACCAACGTGTCGAGGGCCCCCGACAGGGTCGACGCGCCGGCCAGCGCTTTGAGGCCTGAAGCGACGCTTACGCCCGAGGCGACCACCGAGCTCGGCCGCAGAAAGTAGCGAACCGTGTACGACTCATCGCCTCCGAGCGCGTTGTTCGTGATGTCCTCGACGGTCACGCCATCGCCCATCGCCGCCACTTCCGCCGAGGTGAGCGACGACACGGGCAACCCGAAGGAGGTCACCGTGGTGTCAGCGTCGACGTCCGCAGCACCGTACGTGTAGTCCTTCGCGTGGCCCTCAGGCAGGGGCTCGCCCTGATCATCCACCCCTCGCACGATCGAGCGATTGCATAGGTACCCCGTCGGAAGCCCCTCTTCGAGGGCCGCCGCGTCGAGCCCCGCTTGGTCTTCGAAGCATCGATTGAGCACGAGCACCGAGCTCTCGAGCGCGAGCTGGGTCAGCTCGAAGTCGACGCCGTCGCTCTTCTTCAGCTTGGCCGAGAGCGCGCAGCGTCCCCCGCTTTCAGTGGTGCAGCCGGTCAGAGACGCGGTGACGGCCGCGCCGAGGGTGGGCTCGCCCGCGTCGGCGGCTTCGAGCTCTGGCTCGGAGAACGCGACTTGCACGGACAGCTTGCCGTCGTCGTTCAGGCGATCGTCGAAGTTGAACACCAAGGCGGGGCTCAGCGTTCGCGTCTCGAGCGTCGTCCCTCCCGCACCGATCAGGCACTCGTCGGGCACGAAGAGCCGCTCGCGGAGTCGCACCTCGCCGGTCCCCGCGCTCTTGAGCCCGAACACACCGACGATGCACAGATTTTCCAGCGGCGTCGTCGACGTGGGGTCTTCGCCGAGCGCCACCAGCACCGGGATCGTGGCGGGATCGCCCTCGTGGTGTACGGCCAGCATCACGTCGAGGGGGTAGTGGGTTTGCACCACCGGATCGTCGTCGCCGCCGGTCAAGGCGCGCCCCATGGTCGACAAGGACAGCTCCGTGACACGGAACGCTTGGACATTCAAGGGTTCTGACGGCACCGGCAGACACTCGCCGTCCACCCGCAGCGTCCCTTCACCGCACGCGAGCTGAGAGCCCGGATCGAGCGTGCCGCCATCGCTGCCGCCGGCGCCATCCCCACCCGAAGCGCCGCCGCCCGCACCGTCGGCGACGCACACGCCATCGCGCGCGGTGGTGCCGTCGCCACAGCGCAGTCCTTCGTCACTCCCCCTGCCTCCGGCGTCGCTGCAGCCTGAGACCCCCAAGAGCACCGCACACCCGAGCACCGCACCCAACTTCGACATCCGTGCCCCTCCGCTACGAACCCTAGTCCGCAGCCGTGCCCGCTCCCGCGAACGCACCAGAGACAGAATGTTACGAACTCAGCGGATCGCTTCGATACGAAAAACGGCGTTCGGATCGAGAGCCCGGCGCGCTGCTCTCACCGTGACATGCATGGGTGCACCTCGGTGCACCCTCAATCGAGCTGCGTGGTTGGCTCTTCCTTTTCAGCGTCGAACTTCCAGCGAAAGCCGAGGCCCACGAAGGACGCCTCGATGTCGTAGCGACCGTTGGCGAGGGGCACCTGGGTGGTGCCGCGGTCGGCCATGCCCGAGTTGACGGCCTTCTGCTCGGCGCAGCTCGGCTCGGGCAAACCGGGACGCAATGGATAGGGCTGAAACACCTTGGTGCACTCGATGTTCTTGTTCGGCATGAACACGTGGCCGCCTGTGATGTCGACGAGGAAGCGTCCACCGAGGCCGAGCTTCTGCGTCAGACTGCTCACGTCGACCGTGGCGCCGAGGCCCACGAGGTACTTGTCGGTGTCGGGCGTGACGAGCTGAAAGTACTGGTCAGGCAGCGAGCCACGCTCGTACATCAAGCCGGCCCGGAGTTGCCAGGCGTCGTCGATGTCGTACTCCGAGCCGAGCCCCACCGCCCACACGTCACGCATGCCACGCGGCATGTCGAGCGCGCCGAGCTCGTAGGTGAAACCACCGTCGAGCGCGCTGAGCACCACGTTCTTCGGGCGCACCTTCATGCGTTCCTGGATGCTCCAACCTTCCCAAGTCACCTGGGTCTCGAGCCGCAGCGTCTCGATGGGACGCACCTCCACACCCGCGCGCACGATCCAGGGAAACTTCACCTCGAAGTCGGCGCGATCGTTCGACAGCGTCGCGCCCTCGTAGGCGCCCTCCTGCGGAATGCGCACGTCGAGCTTGGCCTCGCCCGCCAGCTTGAAGGTGCTCGTCACCGACAGGCCGATGCGCACCGGCGCGAGGTCGGCCAAGTCGATCACGAGCCCTGCGGCGCCGCCAGGCCGAATGATGAACGGGAAGCCCTCGCTCGGCACGCTGATGGTGGCATCGGCATCGCCATCCTCGGGAAACGAGCAGAGTAGCGCTTGGTCGCACAAGCTCATCGCCACATCGACCACGAAGCGTCCGACCACCGCATTCGCTTGGAGGCCAAAGCTCAGATACTTGATGGGGCGGTAGGCCAAGGCGAGCGACAGGTTGCCGAAGCCGCTGCCCGTCATGCTCACGAGCGAGTAGCGCTGGGGCGCCCCGATCCGCTCACCGTTCGCATCCGTGATGTAGCGTGGCCAGTTGTTGAGCGCCGCGGTGGGCGCCATCACGCCGACGCCCATGGCCCAGGTCTTCGTCCCGAAGTCGGTCGAGAAGCCGAAGCCCGGGATCGGCAGCGGCGTCGAGGTGGACGACACCGTGGGCTCGACCTCGCCCCCCGAGTTCACGCGCGTGAAGTCGATGGTCTGGATCGGCAGCAAGAAATCGGTGAGCAGCTGCTTTCCAGCGTAGACGAGGCCGGCCGGGTTGTACCAAAGCGCGCCTGGATCATCGCTGCCCGCGACCACGGCGCCGCCCTGGGCCACGCCACGCACACCACGCGGAAGAAGGTAAAAGCCACCCGCGCGCGCGTCGGAAGGCAGAAGCGCGCAGAAGAGGGCGCAGGCGAGCAGCGAGCTGCCCAGCAGGGGGAGGGAACGTTTCACGAAGAGCCTCAGTCCTCAGGGTCTTGGGTGGCCCCGACGACGGGCCCGTCCACGAAGCGGTTCTGGATGATTCGAACCATGCGCGCCATGCCGCGCTGTTCATCTTTGAGAAAGTCGGAGATCTCGCCCAGCATGGCGGAGATGTCGGCCGCGACGAGAGGCGAGCCCTCGGGGCCCTGGGCCCGATTGACCTCGGCGATGACGTCGATGAGGGTCTCGAGCGGCGCCACCTGCCCCTGCTCGTGCCGCGCATCGAGCGCCACCATGCGCCCCATCAGCTTGGCCATGGTGAAGCTTTGGTCGGCCGCCACGGCCGCGTTCACGAAGTCGAGGATCAGGTCCGCTGGTGCGCCTTCGAGCGGCGCGGGATCTTGTCCGACGCCCAGCACGTCCGCGACGTTCGGCACCATCGCCGTCGACGCGGCCCGCAGGACAGGCGACACGTTGTCGCCGTCGCGCAAGAGCTGGAGCGCATCGGCGAGCACCAGGATCATGGCGCGGAAGGGCTCCTGCCCCGCATCGAACGTGTGCGCCATGAAGCTCGAGAGCTCGCGGTTGAGCTCGGGGGACTGCTGGGCGGCCGCCATGAAGTTGATCAGAGACGCCACCACGGGCGACTCAGCGAAGGTCTGAAAGCGTGCCGGAAGCGCGCTGCTCCATGCGCGCACAGACGCCTGATCGCCCGCGTCACGATAGAGGCCCACACGCCGTCTGCCCCAGTCGGTCATGGCGCGCAGCATCGGCACCGTGTGAGGATTCGCGAAGCGTGCCGTGCCGTCTGATCCGTCCGCCACCTCGAAGAGGGTGTCGATCATGTGGCTGCGGGCCGCGCGCCAGGTCGCCTTGGCAGCCTCGTTCTGCTTGGCATCGAACACCGCATCGAAGTCGCTCAGCGCCGAGAGCAGGATGTCGATAGGGCTCAGGGGCTCGAACTTACGGTCCTTGCCGTCGAACGCCTCGCCGAGCTCCCACACCCAGTGATCGCGGTCCGAGCCACGCAGCTTGAGAGGCGGACGCAGGGTCAGATCCTTACAAAATGCTGGCGGCTTCCAACCAGGCTCTGGAGGCTGCGTGCGAGGAAAACAATCGCAGGCACCCTTACCGTCGGCGTTGACGTAGGTCGCTGCCTCGGGCGCGCAGA
>CAYNOM010000044.1:5082-18710 GCA_964398415.1 uncultured Polyangiales bacterium
TCGCAGGCACCCTTACCGTCGGCGTTGACGTAGGTCGCTGCCTCGGGCGCGCAGAACGCGTGCGGATTGAGCAAACGTGCGGACAGATCAGCGAGCACGTCGATCCCGTCCCGACCGCCGTCAAAGTCCATCCCATCGAGCGTCTGCATCAGCTCGTTCATCACCGCGAAGAAGCCGATGTTGGTCTGGCTGTTCCACCAATCGACCTGCTCTTGCGTCAGGTAGGCGTTGGGCTTGATGTCCGGCTCGGCGATCATGTCGACGAGAATGTCCTCGTAGGACACCAAGTTCGCGCGGTGCGAGAAGAAGGGCTTTTTCGGATCGTCGCTCTGGTACCTCGACTCAGGCGACGGGTAGTAGCTCGCGAACACGCCCGCGAAGGGGTTGAACAGGTACTGCTCGCTGTCGTAGTAGGGCGCGCCCCAGGCACGCTTCTCGGCGTTCTTGAACGGGAAGAAGTCGTGCTTGTTGAGCGCGGCCATCATCGGCCCCATCGACTGCTGCAGCGAGATGGGTGCGTCGTCGCCGAACTGCCACGCGATCTCCCAAGCAGGCAGCGAGCCCTGAAAGACGTCCGCGAGCTTGTACTGCGAGGGCGGGTCGTTCACATCGAAGGGGCGACTCGACCCTGCGACCCAAGGCTTGACCGTGGCGGGCGGAAACATCTCATCGCCAAAGATCTGCGTCTGCGTCCCTGGCGGCGCGAAGAGCACGCGAGCGAGCGCCGGGCCCGTGGGTGTGGTGTCGAACTCGGTGACGCCGCTGCAGGCGCGGAAGATGTCGTCGAAGGTGGAGCGCAGCGCATCGGGGCCCCCGATCAGGTTCAAGAGACCCGCGATGAGATCGTTGTTGATGTACGCGAGCAGGTCGAGCTCGCCCGTCATCGCCTGACCAAAGGCTCGCCCCATGTCGGGCACCTCGATGAAGCCGCACTCTTCGATGTCGCCGAGGGCTAGCCCGAGTAAGCCCGCACTCCCGCCGATCAGGCCCTTGAGGTTGTAGTCGTCGCAGTTGTCCGACGCCATCGACCGAAACAGCCTGGTGCCCGTGGTCTTCTTGTTGCAGAGCGGGCGATCCATCAGCTGGCCCACGAGCAGCAGGAAGCTCTGCATCTGCGAGGTATTGCCTGCCACGTCGTTCGCAAGGTCCGCGGGCAGATCCGGTTGGCTCCTGTCCATGCGATCGCGATAGGCGCCCACCACGGGGGCGTTGATGTCCCGTGCGTTGATGTCGATGCAGGGAGCGACCGACTTCGTCACCGGGTCGGTGCAGAAGTTGTTGAAGCGCCCCATCACGGCAAGCTGGCTGCCCATGTGCTTCAGCTTGGGATCGGCGAAGGAGCGCATCAGGGCTTCGAGCGCCGTCTCATCGGCCGCGGCCACCTGTGATCCGTCGGGCGGCGCGCTCGTCGGACCACGCCGGATGGCCAAGCGACGCAGGAGCTGCAGCGTCTCGTCCCAGAAGTTCGAAGGATGCGCGATGTGGGCCGTGGTGTCCTCGTCGGCGCGCGCCTTGGCCGCGAGCAGGGCCTTGGCAAAGCGTGCCGCCACGTCTTCGTGCTCGGTGAGCACGCGCTCGAACAGGCTCAGCGTCTCGTCGAGCTCGGGGGCCTCGATGAACAAAGACGCGAAGTCGACGACGCCCATCAAGGGCGCCGCACTGAGATCGTGGGCCGCGTAGCGGAGCTTGCCCGCGCCAAAGCTCGCCTCGAGCCTCTTGTCGGCACCGAGCACGAGCGGCACGCCGCGCATGAAACCAAGCAGCGTCGAATCGCCCTCGTCGTTCGGCGTCGACCAGGCCTTCACTTCGGCGCTGAGCCCCGAGAGCAGCGTGCGATCGGCGTCGAAGTAGTCGAACACCATGCTGCCGTCCGAAGCCAGCGCGCGGCCCGCGGCGTCACGTGTGGCCTGCCTTCGCTTTTCGATCTCGGCCAGCACCGTGAACGGCGTCGGCGTCTCGAGCGCCTTGGAAGCCGTGTCGACGAAGCGTCCGAGAGGGTCGACGTCGGGCAGCCCATCGCCGTCGTTGTCGGCGAAGGCCATGGGCGCCTGGGGGTTCACGCCCGCGAACCCCCGCGCGTCACGTCGCACGAGCCAGCTCGGCGCGGCGCTCGCAAAGGCGTCGTCTTCTGCCATCAGCAGCTCGCGGGCCACGTCGAGCGAGCCCTCTTTGCCACCTGGCACCGGCTCGTACACCGCGAGCTCCATGCCGACCGCGGTCAGGAGCTGCTGAAACGCATCGTACGCGACCCCGTCCTTCTGCACAGACTGGGTAAACGCCAGCAAGAACGGCTGAAGGCGCGGGTACTTGAACACCGCAGTGAGCGTGCCGAGCGCCTGCTGCAGAGGGCGATAGCCCTGGCGGTGGCTGATCCGCTCGAGAGCGGCGAGGGCCTCGGGGTCGGCCCGAAACGCGTCCATCAGCTCGGCCATCGCGCTCGTGGCGAGCGGCAGCGGCTCGCGCGGCAGGTCGAAGAGCGGAATCAGGTCCTTCATGAAACCCGTCAGCTCGTCGTCCGCGAACGCGTCATCGGCGAGGATGGCATCGAGCGCGCTCACCAAGCGCGGGCGATTTCGGCGCAGGGCCTCGAGCCGCGGGGCCTCGACGGGGGCCTGTTGGTTTCGCTTGCAGACCTGACGATTGACCGTACCGCGCACGTCGTTCGGGAAGTAGCTGCCCGCCACGTGCCCGCAGAACACGAGGTAGATCTCGGTGCCAAGCGTGCGTTCCTCGACCTCGGGCAACGGCTCGGGCGCGTCCGCGCACGCCGCTGACAGCCCGACGAGGGTCCCGATCGTCGCCAGGTACCGCACGGCGACGCGCATCCCACAAGCCATTCCCTCACCCCGCGTCACGCCTGGATCCCCGACCCAGGCAAAGCCATCTCAAGCTAGAACAAACATGTTTCAGCCAGCCCGTCGACACGTATAGGCAGGTCCGTCGAGGTCTGACAAGGGGGCAGCGCCGCGAGGCGGGGTGAGTCAGCCCTGGTAGTAGGGATTCTCACCGGCCGCGTGATCGGTCACGTCGAGGACCGTATGGATCTCGGGCACTTCCTCGCGGATCATGCTCTCGATGCCCTGTTTCACGGTCACGTCGGCCTGGCCGCAGCCTTGGCAGCCGCCCCCGAGACGCACGAAGGCGGTGCCCTCCTTGACGTCGAGTAGCGTGACGAAGCCGCCGTGGGCTGCCACGCCGGGGTTGATCCGCTCCACGATGACCCGCTGCACGCGCTCGGCAACCGGGTTTTCGAGCAGCTTGGGTTTGTTTGGATTATCGAACTTGAAGCCCGCCGAGAAGCCCGTGTCGACGTAGTCGAGGGTGGTGCCGCGGAGAACCTCGACGCTGGCTTCGTCGATGTAGAAAAGCAGCTCGTCCTGCTCGTAGAGCGTATCGCGCGGGGTCTGCTCGCTGCGGTCGCAGAACTCGAGCTGGTAGGTAAAGCTCGTGGGCGTTTGGTCTGCGACGCCGACGCGCACGGCCTGCTCAGAGAGCCCCTCCTGCTCCAGAATGCGCTTGATCTGGGTCGTTGCGACCTCGGTAACCGTCAGAATCGGCGTCGTCATGCGCTCAGCTCCAATGGTGCAAGCCTGCGGTGAAAGGGCAGGTCTCGCAACCGCAGGGGCCCCTTCAAACAATTGCGGCACGGGTGAGGCTACTCACGGCTCGCTCGGCCTGCGCATCCGGTTCTATACTGCGCCGTGCTCAAACCCCACCTCACGTTCTTCGTCGAGCTCGAGAGCGACGCGCTGGAGCGGCTCTTCGAGACCCCGGACGTGATCGATTTTCTGGTGCGGGGCAGTCACTCCGTCTCGATCGGCATGCTCGACCTCCTGCCTGCGCGGGCCCGGGTGATCCGAGCGCTGGAGTCGCGCGGCGTCAAGGTCACGGCCTGGCTGCTGCTCGAGCCGGAGGTCGGCTACTGGCTCACGGCCGACAATGCCGAGCTCGCTCTCGCGCGCTACCGCGAGGTGTCACAGTGGGCCGAGCGCGAAGGGCTCACCTTGCACCGCGTGGGCCTCGACATCGAAGCCCCCAAAGAGCACGTCGATCGCTTGCTCGAAAATCCACTCGGCAACGTGCTCGAGCGCCTGCGCTTTCGCCGCCCGAGGGAGGTCGTGCTGCGGGCCGAGCAGATCTACGGTGAGCTCGTGCGCGAGATCAGAGACCACGGTCGAAGCGCCGAGAGCTATCAGTTCCCGCTGATCATCGACGAGCGCAAGGCGAAGAGCTCGCTTCTGCGCCGCTCGCTCGGCATCGTCAACGTCAACGTCGACGTCGAGGTGTTCATGCTCTACCAGAGCTACTTCGGAAAGGCTGGCATCCGCGCCTACTTCCCGGAGGTGTCGCACATCGCGCTCGGCGTGACTGGCGGCGGCGTCAATGCCGACAAGCCAGAGGTCGAGCCCAAGCTGCGCTGGCCCGAGCTCGAGAGCGATCTGTTGGCTGCGGCCCGCTACGCGAACGAGCTGTACGTCTTCTCGCTCGAGGGCTGCGTGCAGAACGACATGCTGCCCCAGCTCGAAGCGCTCGACTTCGATCGCACCCCGCGTAGCCCGTCGCAGAAGAGCCTCGACAAAGCCCAGGGGCTCAGGCGCGTGATCCAGTGGGTGTGCGAGAACGAGCCCCTGCTCGATCGGCTGATGCCACCACCCGAAGACCGCCCGCCGAGCTTGTTCGATCGGCTCCTCGGCAGGGCGCTACGCGAGCGCGACAGGGACGACAACGCGCCACGCGAGCGCGTCTAGCCCCGCTGCCAGCCACTCACTTGCGCGCGCTCTCGGCGGCCTTCGTCACGCGCTCGAGCAAGTCGGCCGTGAACAGCTTGCCGGTGAGGGTGGTGCGCAACTTGGCGTAGGTGTCATTCCATTCGGCCGCGTGGGGCGCGAGATCGGTTTCCTTGATGCCGCGGGCCTTGAGCTCCTTGTAGGCTGCGACCTCTTCGCCCTCGACCAACGCGAGCGCTGCGGCGTGGGCCTTCTTGCCGGTCTCGAGCAGCACTTCCTGCACGTCGGGCGGCATGCTCTTGAACTGCTCGTTCGAGATCAACGTCGCGCCGACGAGGGCGATGTCTGCCTGCTTGGTCATGTACTGAATGTTGTTGAACCACTGCAGGCCGAGCGCCGCGACGGGGGAGGCTATCACCGTGTCGACCATCTTGGTCTGGAGCGCGGGAAACACCTCGGGCAACGCGAGCGGAACGCCATTGGCACCTACGAGCTTGAGCAGCTCGGGGAACACCGGATCGTCGCGCCACACCCAGGGGCGCGTCTGCTTGAGGTCGGTCGGCTTCTGCACGGGCTTCGCGGAGAAGATGCGCCCGAAGCCGATGTCGAACCAACCGAGCAGCTGGTAGCCCGAGGCGTCGAACGACTTGCGCCACTCGGCATCCATGGCCGAGCGCACCGCGCCGAGCTCCTTGTAGGACTTGAACATGCCCGGCACCTGCAGCACGGTCGCCGAACGCACGATCTGACCCAGGCCCACGGAGGTGAGGGTGGTCGCATCGAGCTGATGCACCTTCATCTTGCGAATGACGTCGCGCTCGTCGCCCGCCACACCGCCCGCATAGAAGCGGAACTTGGCGCGACCCTGGGTTTCCTTCTGCAGCGACGCGTCCCAGGCCCGGAGGATGCGCATGGGCTTGGAAGACTTGGGCGCGATGGTCGCCATCCTGATCTCCCAGCTACCGTTCGCGGCGGCAGTGCCGACCGGGATGGCGGGTAGGAGAACGGCACACATGCCCAACAGGGCGATCCAGAGGAGACGTGTTTTCATGGCTCTCGAAGGGTGGATGTGGGCGGAAAAGGGGCCAATGCTGGCCCGGTTCGAATGCCTGCCCGGATGGACGATGACAGCGGGTGGATGTTCAGAGCGCAGCCGCAATCCTGGCCGCGAGCGCCTTGCCAGCCTCGGGCGCGAGCGTGGTCGGTTTCCAGCCCACACCCAGCCCGCGCCCGTCGGGCAGCTTGGGAATGATGTGGAAGTGTACGTGGAACACAGCCTGGTGGGCCGCCGCGCCGTTGTTCTGCAGGATGTTGAAGTCGGTCGTGCCCGTCGCCTTGAGCACCGCACGACTGATGCGCGGGAGCACGCGACCGATGGCCGCGGCCGACTCGTCCGAGAGTTGATCGACCGTGGCGACCGCCTCCTTCGGGATGACCAAGGTGTGCCCCTCGCAGAGCGGATTGATGTCGAGGAACGAGAGCACCGCGTCGTCCTCGTACACCTTGTGGCAAGGAATCTCGCCACGGATGATTTTGGAGAAGATCGTCTCGGCCATGCGGAGACCAGGCTAGCAGCCCTGCGCAAAATCCTCCATCGTTGCGGGCAGAAGGCGGCACTTGGCCGGCGGGCTCCCAAAAGGGGGCGCGCCCTTGGTCAACGCGTCCGCATGTGCGAGAGTGCGTGCGCTTATGGGTTCGGCCTCGATGCACTGCGCGTGGCTCACGGGACTCGCCCTGCTTCTGTGGAGTCAGCTTTCGTCGGCGCAAGAGCAGCGCGCCGCCGCGCTGAACTGGGTGCGCTTGGAAGGCGCCGAAGATTGCGTGGATGGCGCGAGCCTCTCGCGCAGCATCGAGGAGCGACTCGGTCACACGGTGTTTCCCGAGCCCTCGCGCGCGACGCTCGTGGTCGAGGGCATCGCAGACAAGAGCGACGCGGGCTACCGCGCACGACTGCGCATCTTCGACCTGGAAGGCATGGCCCTCGGCTCGCGCGAGGTGAGCTCGCAGAGCACCGACTGCAGAGAGCTCTCGGAGACGGTCGCCATCGTGCTTTCCGTGATGATCGATCCCGAAGGCGCACTGCGAGCCACCCCGGCGGCACCGCGCGAGCCAGCGCCAGAGCCAGCTAGAGAGCCAGAGCCCGCACCGCCCGAGACGCCGCCCGCACAAGCTGTCGCCGAAGCGCCGAAGCGCCGAGTCGTGGGCGATGCGAGCGTATTCGGACGCCTCAACCTGGGTGCCCTCCCCGAGCCCGCCTTGGGCGTCGGTGCCGCGGTACTCGTATCGGTGGCGCCCTACGCCACCTTTCAACTCGAGGGCGTCGGCTTCTTCGATCAAGAGGCTTTGCTCGAGGGCGCGAGCGCGGGGGGAGCACGGCTCCGGCTTTTGTACGCGACCCTCGAGCATTGTCCGCTGTTCGTGGCAGGGCGCATTTTGTCCGTGGCCGCGTGCGCTGGAGCTCGCGTCGGCGCGATGCAGAGCCGCGGCTTCGACCTCGATCCCGAGGAGAAAGACAGCCTCGATCCGATCGTCGAGGCGAGCGTGCGCGCCCGTCTTGGCCTCACGCTCAAGGAGCCGTTGCGTGCGCTGCTCGGCGCCGGGCTCTCGGTGCCCCTCGTGCGCACGCTGTACGAAGCCACGCGCGCCGATGGCACGAGCGCCGAGCTGTTCGAGACAAAGGCCGTCGGCTTCGATCTGAGCCTTGGCCTCGGCGTCGCGTTCTGAGCCCAGCTTGCGGCAAAGCGTCAGGCGTGCCGAGACACGTCGCGCAGCGGCAGAGGTTGCACCGTGCGCATGACGTCGTCGGGAGCCTGCTTCACGAGATACAGGGGGCGCCGTTTGGCCTCGTCGAAGGCGCGCGCCACATAGCCGCCGACGAGCGCGGTGCCGCTGAGCTGGACGCCCGACAAAAACAGGCCGAGGCACGCGAGAAACCAGACCGCCCCTGCGGAGCTGTGGAGCCAAGCCGAGAGCACACCGAGCACGAAGCCCACGAAGCCGAGGGAGCTAAGCAGCATGCCCATGCGCATGACGAGACGCAGCGGCGTCGATGAAAACGAGAAGATGGCGTCGCAGGCGAGACGCCACATGCGCGAGAGTGTGTACTTCGAGCTGCCGGCCGCGCGCGGCGCAGGCACGTAGGGCACGTGCGTGCGCGAGAAGCCGATCCACGCGACCATGCCGCGCAGAAAGCGACTGCGCTCGTTGAGGCTGAGCAGGGCCTCGCGTGCGCGGCGCGAGAGAAGAAAGAAATCCGGGGCCGAGGGCTCGATGGGCACCTCCGACAGCTTGTTGAAGATCCAATAGAAGCCGCGCGAGGCCAAGCGATTCCACATGGGCGCACGACGTCCCGTCTCACGCACGCCCATCACGATGTCGTGCCCGCGCTCGAGCTCGTCGAGCATCCGCGGGATGAGCGCAGGCGGATTTTCGAGGTCAGCGTCCATCACGAGCCAGGCGTCGGCGCGACGATCGGCGAGATCGAGGCCCGCCGTGATCGCCGCCTGGTGACCAAAGTTGCGCGACAGGGAGATCACGCGCACCTGGGGATCGCGACGCGCGAGCGCGTTGAGCTTGTACAGCGTGCTGTCGGTGCTGCCGTCATCGACGAAGTAGAGAAGCGTGCGCACGCCCGGCAGGTCGGCGAGGACGTGAGTCAGCTCGCGGTAGGTTTGCTCGATGACCTGCTCCTCGTTGAAACAGGGCAAGACGACGCAGAGCAGCCGAGTGTCTTCGTGCTTGGTCACGCGCCGACGGTTATAGACTACGGCACGCGCTCGAGCACCGCGCGACGCGACAGCGTGCCCGGCGCCAGCACCTCGAGCTCGAAGCGCTGGTCGTCGAGGCGACGCATGCGCTCGAAGTAGAGCAACACCTCGGCATCGGGCTCGAGCGATTCGTACAGTGTGCACCAGAAGGGCCCGTCGGGTCCCGTGCGGTCGGTGACGAAATAGCGGCCCCTACCCACCTGTCCGCAGCCCTCGCAGGTGAAGAGGTTCGTGTTGTCGTCGAAGAACTCGAACAGCAGCACGCCAAAGCCCACGTCCATGCGAAAGCGGCCGACGAGGCTCCGCTCGAACTCGGCGATCACGGGATCGAGCACAGGCCCCGCATCCGCGTCGCCCGCGCTGGCCGCATCGGGCACGCCCGCGTCGAAGCCACTCGCAGCGTCGCTCGGAAGCTCTTCGCCCACGTGGGTGCGCGTGAGGCAGCCCGTCAGCGCAAGCGAAAAGAGCACGACGAGCGCGCGCATCATGGCCCCCCCGCATCAGACAGGGCGGCAGCGTCGAGCGAGGTATCCGCGAGCCCGGCGTCGCCCATGGGAATGCGCCCGCGCGCCAGCACCACGC
Source organism: uncultured Polyangiales bacterium (assembly GCA_964398415.1). Classification (GTDB taxonomy): domain Bacteria; phylum Myxococcota_A; class Polyangia; order Polyangiales; family DASUME01; genus DASUME01. Next base: position 14,159 of record CAYNOM010000044.1, read on the forward strand.
TGCGCACCGCTCCCTGGGAGCCGAAGCCGCCGCCAGTGAGCCCGAGGTCGAACAACAGCACGCGTCCAGCGTCCTGGAAGTCCATGCGCGAAAATGGCAGCTCGACGTCGAAATCGCGCGACCAGAAAAAGTAACCCATGGCCACCGGACGTCCTACGGGCTCGTCGAGAAAAGCCACCTGCTCGACGCTGTAGGTGCCGCGCTCATCGCCGCGCGCAGGCAAGCCGAAGGGATTGCAGTCGCGCCGCGTCACGCAGCGGATCTCGAAGCGCCCACGCGTGGCGTCGCTCGCATCGGGGCTGAGCACGACCTCGAAGCCGTCTTCCGAGCTCTCACTGCCGATCACCATCGACGCGCCCACCCATTCGCCGGCCAGCTGCATGGCAAAACGCTGCTCGGCCGAGGCATCGACGGCTTCGCCAAATCGCGAGCCGGGACGGGTCGGGCCCGCATCTCGGGTGGGCACAGGCCCTGCGTCCATGCCTGCGTCCACGGGGCATGCCCCATCGCAGGCGGCAGCGATCACGCGGCCACCCACGTCCGTCACGCGCTCACACGCGGAGAGCAGCGTGAGGCTGAGCAGCGTGATCGGGAGCGCTCGGGGCCACATCCACGAAACCTAGCGCTCAGGGCTGGGACGCGCGATCGAGGAGCACCCGCACGCGACGCAGATGCGCCGAGCCCGGATAACGCTGGGCCATGCGCGAGGCGCGCCGCTCGGCTGCCGCACGCTGGCCTTCGGCCACGAGGGCTTCGATGGCGAGCACCTCGCGCTCTTGAGCGAGCATGCCGTCGGGGTAGAAGCGTGCGTGCTCGTCGAGCACCGCGAGCAGACGCGCGGGGCTGCCGCGGAGCGTCTCGGCGCGACGGATCAGCTCGAGCTCGCTGGGAGGCGAGAGCGAGGGCGAGGGCGCGACCTTCGGCGCGCGCGCGGGACGGGGTCGCGCAGCAGGTTTTTCGACGAGGGTGCGCTCGACGACTTCGGGCGGTGGCGGGGTTGCCTCCACTGCTGCCTCGATGGCTGGCTCGACCTGCGGCTCGGCGGGCCCGGCCTGGGGTTCGCGGACGGGAGCCGGCGCCGCGCGCTGCACCTCAGACTGCGGCGCCCTCGGCGTGGCGGGCAAGAGCCACAGGCTGGAGGCGCCGGCGATCACGAAAGCCGCCGCTACGCCCTTGAGCAGGGCCGAGGTCCCGACTTTCACGGCCGCGGCCTTGCCGACGGGCGCGAGGGTGGGCGCGTAGCCCGGTGGATTTGCCGGTGCGGTTCCGAAACCCTCTTCGCCACCGCTCAGCCCGGCGATGCCCACCATCGGCGCGAGCCGCTTCGCGAGGCGATCGAGCTTTTCGGCGTCGGGCATGTCGCTGCGCGCAAAGCTGAGCAGCTCACGCAGCTCGGGTGATGCAGCGGGATCGTCGAGGATGGGAGTGGGCTTTGGTTCGTGGGTCATGGCGTTCTCCGCTGGGCGCGGATGCGGGCTGCCGCGGCGTCGACCTTGCGGCGGGCGGCGTAGAGTCTCGAATAGGCGGTTTGCAGCGGGCAGCCGACGATTTGCGCGACCTCTTCCATCGGAACTTGCTCGATTTCGAACAGCACGAAGACCGCGCGCTTGTCGTCGTCGAGGCTCTGGAGCACGCGATTGAGGCTCTCCCGCGCCGCTGTGAGATCGAGCCCCTGCTCTTGATCGGCCTCGGAGCCGGCATCGGGCGGCTCGTCCGTGGCCACTTCGTAGCGTGTGTGGGCGCGACGGCGAAAGTCGACCGCGCGGCGATGGCAAATGCCGTAGACCCAGGTGCGAAGCGAGCAGCGGCCCTCGAAGCGCTCGAGATTGCGGTGGATGCCGAGAAATACTTCCTGCGCCACGTCCTCGACGTCCGACTCTGGAACGCCAAGCCGCAAGAGCACGCGCCACACGAAGGCGGAGTAGGTCTGGAAGATCTCCGCGAAGCTCGGCAACGGCGCATCGTCGGCCGCGAGCGCCTGCCCCAGCTCGGCCGAGGCGAGCGGCCCCTCTTCGGATGTGCCTCGCGAAAAGCTCACGAGCTCCATAGCGTAACCGACGTGCTGCAACCTGCCCTCAATCGCGGCGCTGATCTGGCCGCTCCGAGGCACCATGCCTCGTTCGCCCGTTCAGTCGTGGCACAGCCCTGGGTTTCTGACGGAATGGCCCGGGCCGCGCGCATACGGGGTGAAGGAATCGCGTCAGGCCGTTTCAGTTTGCTTGAAAGTGCGGTCCCGAACCTGCGACAAATGGGCGCGCGTCGGGACGGGTAGGAGTCTCGCCCACGCCGTGCCGATGGGGTAACCCCCCGTATCGACGAAGAGAAACGCGAAGGAGTCCCGAATGCGCCACCCTGCGCGCCCGGGGATCGCGGCAAGTTCCCGCGCCCTGGCCCCCCTGTTGATGCTCTCTCTATCCGCGACCGCCCACGCGCAATCCGCAGAAGCCGGCGGCAGCCTCTCCCTATCCACCGCCTCCGGCGCCGAGGGCGCAAGCGATGCCAGCGCGCAAGGCGCACCCGCGGCTCCGGCAGCGGCCGAAGCGGACAGCGCGCCGCTCACCGAGGAGCAACGGCGCGCCCGCAAGTTGCGCGCGGGTGCGAGCTACTTCGGCCCGGTCGGTGGCATCTACGTGATCGACGCGGGCTCGGGTGCGCCTGGCTCGTTCCGGCTCAACCTCACGACCGATTTCTTCGTCAAGAAGAACCACCTCCAGAAAGACGACACGAACCGCTACTTCGGCAGCGTGCTCGCCCTGGGTGTGACGCCCGTCGAGCACCTCGAGCTGAGCGCCGCGGTCACCACGCGCTCGAACCGCAACGATGCCTACACGCCCGACGTCGTTCAGGCCGTGGGCGACCTGCACTTCGACGTGAAGGGCTACGCCACCCTCACCCCGGGCCTGCATCTGGGCGGCGACGTGATGCTGAGCTTCCTGAACGATCAGGACGATGCGGGCATCGCCTTCGACGCCACCGGCGTGGGCCTGCGTGCCAACCTCGCGTTCGACTTCCGCGAGCTCGCCGATGACGTGCCGCTCCAGTTGCGCGTCAACGCCGGTTACGTGTTCGACAACTCGACCAAGACGGTGAACGAGCTCGAGGCTGCGCGCTTTGCCAACTTGCAGGCCAACGGGCAGACGCGCGCCACCGACCCGAGCGACGACTACTACCACTACGTCGATCGCCGCGAGCGCTTGGCCCTCGGCATCAACCGGGTCGACCGCGTCGCGCTCGCACTCGGCCTCGAAGTGCCCCTCGAGGTAGGCGACAGCGCCGCCATCCACCCGATCGCCGAGTGGAGCTTCGACGTGCCCGTCAATCGCCATGACTTCGACTGCCCGCTGGTGGTCGACGGCACGGGCAAGCGGGCCGCCGGCACCGATAGCTGCCTCGACGTGGAAGGCGTTGACACCTGGCCACAGCACCTCACCGTCGGCGCGCGTGCCTGGCCGGTGAAGGGCCTCAACCTGCTCGCCGCGGTCGACATCGGCCTCTCGGGCACGAGCCGCTACGTGCAGGAGCTCGCGCCCACGCCGCCCTACCGCATCATCCTCGGCGCCGGCTACACGGTCGACGCGCGCGACAAGCCACCGCAGGTGGTGGTGAAAGAGGTCGAAAAGACCGTCGAGGTCAACGTCGCACCGCCCGTGGGTCGGATCCGCGGCACGATCGTCGAGCAGGACGTCAACACCGTGGTGGCCGACGCGAAGATCTCGTTCCCCGGCACCGACACGAACCCCGTGCTCGGCGGCGCAGACGGCACCTTCGTCAGCTACGCCTTCCCACCTGGCAACGTGGATGTCGACATCGAAGCCGAGGGCTATCGCGCCGGCACCTGCACCACTGCGATTCCCGCCGAGGGCGGCGACGTGGCGCTCACCTGCGCCCTCGAGGCCCTGCCCCGCGTGGGCTCGGTGAAGGGCCAAGTGCTCGGAGCCGAGCAAGCGCCGCTCGCAGCGGTGCAGATTCTGCTCACGGGCCCCGAGGCACGCACCATCACCACCGACGTGAACGGCAAGTTCGCGGAGAAGGACCTCAAGCCCGGCGAGTACAGCGCGCGCATCGAGCAAGAGGGCTACCTCATCTCCGTGACGCCCGTCGTGATCAAGGTGCGTGAGGAGTCCGAGATCAGCATCTCGCTCTTGCCCCTGCCGAAGCGTTCCTCGGTGAAGGTGCAGAAAGACAAGATCCAGATCCGCGGCACGATCTTCTTCACGAGCGGCACGGCCGACATCGAAGCGCGAAGCGAGCCGCTGCTCGCCGAGATCGCCGACGCGATGATCCGAAACCCCGAGGTGCTCAAAGTCGAGGTGCAGGGACACACCGACGACACGGGCAAGGCCGACAACAACCAAGATCTGTCGCAGCGACGCGCCGAGGCCGTGAAGGACTGGCTCGCGGGCGCAGGGGTCACGCGCGACCGCCTGCTCGCCAAGGGCTACGGCGCGGACAAGCCCCTCGTCCCGAACCTCACGCCCCAAAACCGCGCCAAGAACCGCCGCGTGGAGTTCGTGATCCTGGAGCGCGCCGGCGAGCAGTGAGGCGGGCGCGG
>CAYNOM010000045.1:0-8281 GCA_964398415.1 uncultured Polyangiales bacterium
CAAAGACGGCTACGACATCGCGCTCACCCGCGCCGTGGTCGATCGGGTGGGCGTGCCTGTGATCGCGTCCGGGGGTGTCGGCACCCTCGAACACGTGCGCGACGGCCTCGAGCAGGCTGGCGCCGACGCGGCCCTGGCGGCCTCCATTTTCCACGACAGCATCTATACCGTGGCCCAGGTGAAAGACTTTCTTCTAGACTCCGGCGTGCGTGTGCGGCCACCGACGGCCGCGCAGCGCGAGGCGAAGCCTGGGAGTAAGGGGGGATGAGCGCGAAGGGGGGCGTGACGGCGGTCGAGTTGGTGCGCGCGCTGCGTCGTCGGCGAAGCGCGCTGCCCGCCGAGATTGGCACCTTCATCGTGTTCGAGGCCTGTGAAGCGATGCTCTCGCGCGGGCCAGTCGTGCCGACGCTCACGAGTACCTTCATCTCCGAGGATGGCATCGTGTCGCTGCCCGACGCCGCGCCCACCGACGAAGAGAGCGCGGCCCGCGGCCTGCACGGCATGTTGACGAGCCTGCTCGTCGTCGCAGGCCGTGCGCCGACCCCGGCACTGCTTCAGCTCGTCGAGGGCGGTCCATCCGGAGGGCGCTTCAGCCTCTCACAGATGCGCGACGACCTCGAAGCAGCGCTCGTGCCCCTCAATCGCACCGCCTCCCGCCGCGTGCTGTCGCGCCTGGTGCGCGAGCTAGGCTTCGGTGATCGCGTCTCCGGTCGACCCCTTGCTGTTCCGAGCTTCAACGAGCTCGATCGCGAGCTCAACTCCCTGCTCGGGCTGGCAGCACCCACCGAACCCGAGCCAGTCTCGGTACCCGAACAGCGCGTCAGCGAGCGTGAGCCCGAGAAGGGCCTAGGGGCCGACGACACCACCGAGACCTTCGACGAGATGCAGGCAACGGCACGACGGCCCGATCTCGAGGGGCTCACGGAGCGACCCTCTGCGGGCAATCGCAGCGGTCTCTTCCTCGGCGCATTGCTCGTGCTCTTGGCCCTCGGCTTGGTGGCTGCCATTTTGGTGCTGCGTCCCGATGCCTTGGCGCGTCTGCGCGGAGCAGAGAGCGCAGACCACAAGCTCGACCAGCTCCCGGAGCTCGCGCCCGAAAAGAAGGCGCCCACGGCGTTCGACCTCGTGATTCGCGTGGCTGAGGAGCGTGCCCAAGTGCTGCGTTTCGTCGGTCTGGGGCCCGCCACGGTCGAGCACTTGCCGCTCGGCGTGGCGCACGAGTTCGTCGCCATGGCCGATGGCGCGCTACCCACGCGCGTGCTCGTGCCCGCGGACGCCGAGTGGGAGACCACCGAACAGGGGCCGCGTTACGAGGTGGCGATGCAGGCAGGAGCTCAAGAGGCCGAGGGCGCCGAGCTCGATCTAGGCAACACGCTTTTGCCTCAGGATGTGGGTGCACCCCAAAGCAAGCTCGGAGCCATACGCATCGTCACCACCCCGCGAGGGGCCAGGGTGTATCAGGTGATAGGCTTTGCGCCCGAGGCGCGCCTCGAAAACCTGCCACTCGACGCGAGCGAAGAGCTGCTCATCTGGAAGCAGGGTTATCGGCCCGTGACGCGCAAGGTGGGCGCGAGCGACCTCGCCGAACAGGACGGGCGCATGATCGCCCGCGTCGACATCACGCTCGAGCGGCTGCCGAAGCGCTGAATCGCTGGGCCGCGCTGCGACGGCAGATTTCGCGACAGCTCGTCAGTGATCGTGATCGCAGTCGGGCCCGTGCTGGTGGCTCTGTTGGTGCTCGGCGATCTTCTGCCGCACGTCGTCCATGTCGACCTCGCGCACCTTGCCGATCAGCTCATCGAGCGCCTGCGCGGGCAGCATGCCGGCCTGTTGGAACAGCAGAATGCCCTGGCGAAACACCATCAGCGTGGGGATGGAGCGGATGCCGAAAGCGCCGGCGAGCTCGGGCTGGGCCTCCGAATCGAGCTTGCCCCATACGACGCTCGGGTGACGCTCGGAGGCCGCCTCGAAGATGGGAGCGAAGGCACGACACGGACCACACCACTCGGCCCAGACGTCCAACACCACGATTTCGTTACCATCCACGACGCTCTCGAAGTTTGACGTCGTGATCTCTTGCGTGCTCATCCGTGCCTCCTCTACCTAGGAGCCAGAAAGGTGCGAAAAGGATTCGCCTGACTCACCAGTTTCCAATGCCGCCGATGTCGTGCACGTCATAGCCTGCCCGGCCCAGGATTTGGGCAGCCATGGCACTGCGCGCTCCACTTCGGCAGTAAACCACGACCGGGCGATGGGTTTCGCCCACTTCGGAAAGGCGCGCCGGAAGCTCCTGCACCGGGATATTGCGTGCCCCTTCCACGTGTCCGCTCGCGTACTCCTCGCGCGTGCGCACGTCGAGCAACATCGCGCCGTTCTTCACCAGCTCTCGCCCCCCATGGGTGCGCTTCTCTGCCGAAAACCAACCCATACTCTGCGTCCTCCTGTGTGCAGCACACGCTGCTCTCGTGTCTGAGCCAACGGCCGACGCAAAGGATTCTCGCCCCTCGGCACCTTCTTCGCGCGAGCTGTACTAAGGTTGCAGGGTGGAGTCTTCATTGATCGAGCGCGCGCAGCGCGGAGACCGGGCTGCCCTGAAGGAGCTGCTCACCTCAGCGGCTCCCCTCGTGCATCGCTTCGGGGCCCGCATGTGCAAGAACGACGCGGACGCCGAGGATGTCGTCCAGGACACGCTGCTTGCCATGGCGTCTGAGCTTTCGGGCTTCGAGGGGCGGGCGTCGTTTTCGAGCTGGCTGTTCGCCATCGCGCGCAGCCAGTGCGCTCGCAAGCGTCGCGGCCTGAAAAACCAGCCGCACGCGACCGACGATGCGTTCGTCTCCACGGCGGCCGCCGGACCCTCCCCCGAGGACCATGCGAGCGAAACCCAGCTCAGGCAGCTGCTCGATGCCGCGCTGATGGGGCTGTCGGACGAGCAGCGCGAGGTGCTCCTGCTTCGCGACGTGGAGGGGCTCAGCGCCAAGGAAGCAGCCGATGCGCTCGCCATCAGCGTCGACGCGCTGAAAAGTCGTCTGCATCGGGCACGCTCGGCGCTGCGTCTCGCGCTGCAGCCGCTGCTGAACGCCTCGGCTCCCGGGCCGGCGGCGGGCTGTCCCGACGTCGTGGCCGCGTTGTCGAAGAAGCTCGAGGGCGAGCTCGGCCCCGAGGACTGCGCAGCGATGGAGAAACACATCGAGAGCTGTGCGGCTTGCGGGGCGGCCTGCGAGTCACTCCGTGCGGCGCTCGGCGCCTGCCGTGCGGTGGCGGCTGAAGAGGTGCCCGAGTCGATCAAGGCGAGGGTCAAGGCGGCGCTCGAGCTCCTGGCGCTGCCGGAGAGCCGCTGATTTTTTCTCGACACCCCGAATCCTTCGCCCCGTGGCTTGGCTCTGACCTTGAAACGGGAGGCGACGATGGAGGTCAAGGAGTTCTTCGATCCGCGGACGTTCACACTGACGTACGTGGTGTTCGACCCAGAGACGCGGGATGCGCTGGTGATCGATCCGGTGCTCGACTACGACGCCGAGGCGTCGCAGACGTCGACGGCCAGTGTGGATGCAGTCACCGCGTTCGTGCGCGACCGAGGGTTACGTCTGCACTACGCGCTCGAAACCCATGCCCACGCCGATCACCTCTCGGGGTCGCAGCTACTCAAGCGCCGCTTCGACGCGCGCGTCGGGATCGGTGCGCGCATTCGTGAGGTGCAGGAGACCTTCAAGGGCTTCTTCGACCTCGGCGAGGAGTTTCGCGCGGACGGCTCGCAATTCGACGTGCTGATCGACGATGGTGAGCAGCTCGACGCGGGCTCGCTGAAGGTGAAGGCCATCGCGACGCCGGGACATACGCCGGCTTGTGTCAGCTTCCAGATCGAAGATGCCGTCTTCACGGGCGACTCACTGTTCATGCCCGACTATGGCGTCGGGCGCTGCGACTTCCCGCGTGGCAGTGCGGACGACTTGTACGCGTCGGTGCACGACAAGCTCTATCACCTTCCGGACACGACGCGCGTGTTCGTCGGCCACGACTATCTGCCCGAGGGCAGGGCGCTGGCTTTTGAGACGACCATCGGCGAATCGAAGCGAAAGAACATCCAGCTCCGCGCGGAGACGACGCGCGCCGACTTCGTGCATGCGCGAAAGGCACGCGACGCGACCTTGAGACCGCCGAAGCTGCTCTTCCCGAGCGTGCAGATCAACGTCAATGCGGGCCGATTGCCCGCGCGGCGTGCGAACGGCAAGCGCTACCTGCACACGCCGATCAACGTCTTTCAAGCCACCGATGATCTCGGAGAGCCGAGCCGCTGACGGGATCAGTGCGCGGCGTCTTGGAGCGGCGCGCCGTTGAGACTGCTGACCACCGCTTCGACCTCGTTGCGGATCTGGGCAAGCCTCGCCTCGCTCGCCGCCTCGAAGCGCAGGACGAGCACAGGCTGGGTGTTCGATGCGCGAACGAGGCCCCAGCCGCCGTCGAACTTGATGCGCGCGCCATCCACGTCGATCACGTCGTGGGTGCGTCGATAGTGGGAGAGCACCTGCTCTACGAGCTGGAACTTCGTTTCGTCTGCGCAGTGCACGCGCAACTCCGGCGTGGCGAACGTGAGCGGTACGTCTGCGAGCATCTCGTGAATCGGACGGTCGCTCTCGGCAGCGATCTCGAGCAGTCGCAGCGTCGCGTAGACGGCGTCGTCGAAGCCGAAGAAGCGATCGGCGAAGAACATGTGCCCGCTCATCTCGCCGGCTAGGGCAGCGTGCTCCTCTCTCATCTTCTTCTTGATCAGCGAGTGCCCAGTGCGCCACATGATGGCGCGACCGCCGTGGGCCTCGATGTCGTCGTACATCGTCTGCGAGCACTTCACCTCGCTGATGACCGCCGCGCCCGGATGTCGCGCGAGGATCGCGCGCGAGAAGAGCACCATGAGCTTGTCACCCCAGATGGTCTCGCCGCGCCCATCGACGAGGCCGATGCGGTCTCCGTCGCCGTCGTAGGCGATGCCGAAGTCGAGGCGCTGCTCGAGCACCGTCTGCCTCAAGAGCTCGAGGTTCTGCGGCTGGGAGGGGTCTGGGTGGTGCACGGGGAAAGCGCCATCCATCTCGCACAGGAGCGCCACGGGCTCGATGCCCGCAGCGCGCACGGCAGCGAGCGCCATCGGCCCGCCCGCCCCGTTGCCGGCGTCGATCGCGACGCGCAGATCCTTACGGGCAAGCTTGACGTTGCCGCGCACGAAGCCGATGTAGGCAGGGAGCGGGTCGTGCTCTTCGACTTTGCCCCCGCCATGCCGGGCGAAATCGCGCTCTTCGATCATGCGGCGTAGGGTCTGGATGTCGTCTCCGAACAGAGATGCCTTGCCCAGCATCATCTTGAAGCCGTTCTCCCGCGGCGGATTGTGACTGCCCGTGATCTGGACGCCGCCATCGAGGTCGAGGTCGAACACCGTGAAATACATCATCGGGGTAGGGCCGACGCCGATGTCGATCAGCGTCAGGCCCGTCTCGAGCAAGCCCTTGCGTAGCGCCTCCCAAAGGCGCGGGGAGCTGAGCCGACAGTCGCGACCGAGCGCGATGCGACGGCGTCCGTCGCGCACCAGAAAGGTGCCTAGGGCGCGCCCCAGATCCTCGATCAGCGGGCTCGGCATGTCGCGCTCGGCGATACCGCGGATGTCGTACTCACGGAAGATGTGTGCCGGTATCATGTCGCCCTTCACAGGTGCTGGGTTTGCTTCTTGGCCTTGAGCGCATTGACGACCGCACGCACGTCCTGAGAGCGGCTGCGCGGCATCACGAGGAGCGCGTCGTCCGTGTCGACCACGACGATATCTTCGAGGCCCACGATCGCGACGACTTTGTCGCCGGGGGCGCGCACGTAGCAGCGGTGCGCGTCGACCTGCACCACGTTGCCGAAGAGCGCGTTCTCGTCGTCGTCTTGCTCGGCGAGCTCCCACGCGCTCGTCCAACTGCCGACATCGTTCCAGCCGAAGTCGCCGGGCACCACGGCCACACGCGCGGCCTTCTCCATGATGCCGTGATCGATCGAGATGTCTGGCAGGGTGCCGTAGGTCTGCGCGACGAGGGCCGCTTCCTCGCCGCGCGTGGCGGCGTCGTCGTACTGCTTGAGCGCTTGGCTCAGGCCCGGCAAGTCTCGCTCGATGGCCGTGAGCACCACGTCGGCGCGGAAGAAGAACATGCCGCTGTTCCAAAGAAAGCGTCCCGCGGCGAGAAACTGCCGCGCTCTGAGCTCGTCGGGCTTCTCGACGAAGCGTCTGGCGCGATGGACACCAGGAGTGAGCTCTTCGCCGAGCTCGATGTAGCCGTAGCCGGTCTCGGCGCGGTTCGGCTTCACGCCCACCGTCACCATGTCGCCGGCGCGTGCCGCTTCGATCGATCTCTCGAGCACCCGCCGAAAACCGCCCTCGTCACCGATGTAGTGATCGGCCGGCAAGACCACCATCACGGCGGAGGGGTCCTTGCGCGCGACGATCGAGGCGGCCCAGCCCACGCAGGGCGCCGTGTTGCGGCCCACGGGCTCGGCCAGGATGTTTTCCGCGGGCAGCTCCGGCAGCGCTGCGCGCGTCTGGGCGGCCAGCGCCTCCGACGTCACGACGAGCACGCGCTCGAGGGGGATCAGGCCGTCGAGACGGCGCAGGGTGGCCCTGAGAAGCGACTCATCGCCCCCCGCGAGGGGCAAGAGCTGCTTGGGACGCGAGGCGCGCGAGAGCGGCCAGAAGCGAGTGCCAGAGCCGCCGGCCATGATCACGCCGTACGTACCTGCCATGGATTCCTCCGATTTCGGGACGAAAGGGCGCCGGAGCATAGCAGCTTGGGTCAGCTTTCGTTGCGGCGGCGGCAAAAAAGCCGCGCGTCCCCAGAACCGGCCCGCTCAGAACGTAGCTTCGACGCCGAGGGTGCCGAGAATGGCCCGGTTGTTCGGCACGTTCTGCGTGCCGTAGCGGAAGCTCTCGAACGCGTACTGCAGCCAGTCTGCTTTCAGCACCACCGTCAAGCCTTGGAGGAAGCCGGCGACGCTGCCGTCTTCTTGCGGGCGCGGGATGAACTCGAGTCGCGCACCCGCGAGGTAGCTGCGCATGTCGGATAGCTCGCGATCGCCTGTGAAGTACTGCCCGGCGGGGGCGAGCGTGTAGTCGTCCGAATAGAACGCGGCCGCCGTCTGCTGGTAGTAGCGACCGCGCACGCGCGCCCGGAAAAGCTCGCCCAGGTTGCGCTCGTAGCCGAGCTCCGCGCTGAACGAGGTCACGTTCCAGGTGTCCCGGTAGCCGCGGCCGAAGATCTGAAGCGCGCCGCCGATGGGGCGAAGCCAGATGCGCGTGCCCAGACCGACAGCGAAGCGGGCGCGATTGTCGGGGTGGTGCTCCTGAGCCGCGGTGCCGATCCAGATGGCGCGATAGGGGTTGCTTTGGAAGCCGCGAAGGAGCTGCGTCGACAGCACGAGCTGTGTGTTCCAGAGGGGGCCCCAGGCCTGCGTCCACGAGCCCTGGAGAGCGTGTCGACTCAGCTCGCGCGACGCGCGATCGTTCGCGCTGAAACAACCGTCTGAGGTGGGTAGCCGAGCTCGTTCGGATGCCGCGAGACCGCTCGACTGTGCCAGATCGCACACCGAGTCCCAGCCCTTCACGTAGGTGATGTCGAAGGCCGTGTTGCGACCATAGAGCTCGCTGCCAGCCTGCAGCACGAGCGTGTGCGAGCGATAGTCGCTCTCGAATCCGTAGCCGTAGCTACCCGAGACGTAGGCATCGTCGCCCAGAAGGCGCAGGCCGCCGCGAAACACGTGGCGTACGTCCTTCAGCACCGTCGCACTCGTGATCGCGTCCACATCGGTGGGCGTTCCAGGCGAATCGACGATCGCCACGCTCGCGCCCGTCACGATGTCTGCGTCCCAGCCCACGGAGAGGTCCGCGTGCTCTCCCAGACCGACACGCCCCTGCACCGATGGGTTGATCACCGTCATGTGCAGGTTGCCGCCTGACTCGTAAAACACCGTGCTCGTGGCGTCGACGTCGCCATCGGCACGCACGCCGAGGCTCGATAGACCCAACGCAGACACGAGCAGGGTGAGCAGCGCTGCGCGGCTCAGTTGCATCCGCAGCCGCCTCCCACTGCTTGGCCTGCGCCGTCTGTACCCTCGCGGTTTTGCAGCACGTGCTCTTCCTGGGCAGCTGCCGTGCCTCCGCTCCCGTAGGTCATGGCCGGATCGGCGAGCAGCTCCTTGTCTTCGGGACGCACCGTGACGCACGCGGAGAGCAGGGCCGAGAGTAGAGCGAGCAGCGCGAGCGCGCGCT
>CAYNOM010000045.1:8381-18540 GCA_964398415.1 uncultured Polyangiales bacterium
CTCAGAAGAAGGCAGAGAGCCCACCGCTGACCTCCTGTTGAGCCACGAGTCGATCGGCGGCGAAGAAGGCGTAGCTGCGGCCCTCCACCCGAACGATCAGCCGATGGCGAAAGCCGAAGCGCAGTCCGCCGCCCGCGTAGGCCATGGAGCTCGAGCCTGCCTCGAGCACGAACGTGTCGGCGTTCGGCGAGTTGAACGCAAAGCCGCCGCCGATGGTGAAGAACGGCACGACGGGCCAGTGCGGAAAGACGTTCACGAGGGGGCCTGCACCGCCCAGATACGAGCGTCCGAGCGAGCCCACCGAGGCAGCGAGATTCGCTTCGAAACCGAAGGAAGGGGCGAGCAGAAGGCTCGGGCGTACGGCGAGAAAGCCCGCACCGCTCAGCGCTCCGAGCTGCACAGCGAGCTCTCCGCTCGCAGACGGCAGAGGCGGTGGGGCAAACAAAAACGCCACGAGTCGATTGCCGCGCTCCGCGGGCCTGAGCTCGTCGGCGTATACGGCGTTGCCGTCGATCCATGCGAGTGAGCCATCGCCGAGCTGTACCCGAAACCAGTAGCCGCGCGTCGCGCGCTCGAGGAGCGGAAACGACTGCCCGCGCTCGGCGATGTGGACGACGCGAAAGCCTGCGCCCGGCCCTGTGCGCAGGGCTGCGCGATCGATGACGACCCGCGCCATGACCCGCACCTGTTCGTCCACGGGCTCGGCCTTGGCCTGTCGAAGCTGCGTGCCGGACGCGAGAACGCACGCGATCGCGAGCACGATCGCGCGCCACGCCGTCACGGCGTCCCCTGTTCGATCCAGGTGCGGATCTGCTCTGCCGGCACAGAGCCTGCCTCGAAGATGGCCCGCGGGTGGGAGTCGAGACCCAGCGGACGGCGGTAGAAGGGGCTCGAGTCGGCATCGATCCCGACGCTGATCCGCGAGCGCTCGAAATTGGTCACGCTCGCGGGCGCTGGACTGCCGATCACGCGGCCCTCCGAACAACGCGTTGGGGTATCCACGACGAGCAGCCTCAGCGCACTGCGGCTCGCGTGACAGCCATCGCCATCGCCCGCGGCGCCCGCGGCACAGGCGTACTTCGTGACCACCTCGGGCTCGATCACGCAATGGTAGTAGTCCGCGTCGAGAATGACATCGGCTGGCTCGAAGTGATCACCGAGGTCGATCGTGTCGGCGGCCGTGATCGCGTCGACGCAGCCGACGCCAGCATGCAGCGAGAGCGCGGCGAACGCGACGAGCAGCATATGCAATGGCCGTTTCGGCACCTCAATGAGCTTGCCAAACTGAGCGCCAGGCGGTCAATCTACAGGGGCGATGACCCGCAGCGCCTGAACCAAGGCAGCTCGCCGAGGGCCGCTTCGACCGTGAGTTGCTGGGGACCGATGAGCTCGGCGCCCTCCCCATGCGCCTGCCAACAGCCGGTGGGCAACCACACCTCGCGTTCGAGCGCGCCTTCTTCGACGACGGGTGCGACCAACACGTCGGCGCCAAGCAGCCATTCATCATCATTGTGAGGGGTGCCGGCCGAGGCTTGATCCACGAGCCACAACGGGCGCATCAGGGGCATTCCGGTCGCGATGGCGTCCTGCCATGCAGCACGAACGTAGGGCTGGAAGGCTTGGTGCAGGTTCGCCATGTCCGTCCAAATCTGTGCCAGCTCCGTGTCGAACGACCACGGCATGCGTGGTCCCGAGATGGGGCCGTTGTGTACGCGAAAGAAAGGCGTGAGTGCGGCTGCTTCAGACCATCGGGCGTACAGCTCCTTGGTGGGCTTGGTCGCGAAATCCGCATAGCCGGCGATGTCGGTCGTGAAACCGTAGGCTCCCATGATCGAGCGATTCAACATGTCTGGGATGATCGAGGGGAGGCCCGCTCCGGCGCTGAAGTCGGTCAGCTCATCTCCTGGGAACGTGGCGTTCTCGTAGGCGGCGGACCCCGGTCTTCCCGTGTAACCCGAACGCGTGAAGAAGAAGATCTCGCGCTCTGGGTGTTCGGCCATGAACTCGTCTACCGCTTCGCGCGTGGCCTCGTGCTGAAGCACGGGATAGCGGTTGTGCATGGTGACTCCGGTGGTGCCGTCCGCAAAGACCATGTCGGAGACAACCTGCTCGCCGAAGTCGTCCATGAAGCCATCGGCCCCTTTGTCGAGAAGCATCTTGACCTGTGACTTCCAGAAAGACCGGGCGGCAGGGTTGGTGAAGTCGAGCACGGCCATGGGCGTGAAGAACACCCCTGGCAAGAGGTATGGCGCGCCGTCCTTGGTCTTCGCGACGTAGCCCTGTGTCAGTGCCTCGTCGTAGACGCCCGGCGCTTGGGTGCCCCCGATGCCTTGGTCCACGAACGAGCGGATGTACAAGACGGAGTGGATGCCGTGGCTTCGCAGCGTGTCGATCGTGCTCACCACGAGCTCCTCGGGAAGTTGAGGCCAGCCCTCGAAGCAGTACGCCGTGACGGGGAGCGCTCCCGAGAGAATGTGATCGAGGTCGTCTGCGATGGCTTGCTGATACTCACTCGCAGAGCGCGTGGGCTCGACGGCGCGCGAGAGCGTCGGCCCCATGCTCCATGCGGGAGGTAGACGGTGTCGCCCCGTGATCTCGCTGAGGGCGGCGATGGCGCGAGGGGCGTCGCCGGGCGCAACGATGAACGTGAGGCGCGAGCTGGCGACCGCAACGCGCCACCGGTTTGGCACATCCGACGCCAGTCTGAAATAGGCGTTCTCGCTCTGGTCGAGCAAGAAGCCGTAGCCTCGCGAGGAGATCATTTCTGGCGCGACGTAATAGTAAGATTCTCGGACGTCGGGATAGCGATAGTCGAGCACCCAATTGCGAATGCGATGGCCGCGCAGGTTCGTGCTCTCGCGCCTGCCCCCGAAACCATGAAATGCCTCGTCCGTGCTGGATGCGAAGGTCGCGAAGATACTCGAGATGCCCTCTCCAGAACCTTGGACGTCGATGCGGAATGCGCGCTCGCCTTCGGGCGCGATCCGCAAGCTGATCGTGCGCCCTGCGGGAGCTTGGGTGGCCAGAGTGAGCAGCGCCCCTTCACCTTCTTGCTGCGCGTCGAGCACGTCGCGCACCGAAAACGAGAGGTACTCCTGAGAGCTCTCGACGTTCGTGTCGGGAGCACCAGGGAGGACTGGGTACAGCAAGTCTGAGTCTTGACCCAGGGTGAGACCGAGCGGCGCGTACAGCTTGCCGTCCCACTCCTCCGAGGTGTCGGCGAGGCTGAGCACCTCGCGACCGGTCGCGTCTTCTATCCGCAAGGCAAAGGGCGCACGACTCACGACCACCCGCCCGGCTGCGTTTTGCACGATGAGCGGCTCGTCAATCTGTGCGTCGCGAGCGGAGGACGTCTCATCGCGACAGCCACCACTCCCGACCAACACGAGAAGGCACAGCAGGGCGCGCGAGATGGTCATGGGGTCCGCCCGGTAGGGGTTTTTCTGCCGCTCTCATGTGAGCCCAACGCGCCCCCGCGAAACCCTTCGAAGGACGGCCTCCAACATGTCCCAAGGCCCGGCATCCTTGCCCCCTGTCCTAACGGGGCATACGATGCCGCGAAAGCGATGCGAGAGACCTACAACGCAGCCAAGGTC
This sequence comes from uncultured Polyangiales bacterium, assembly GCA_964398415.1. Classification (GTDB taxonomy): domain Bacteria; phylum Myxococcota_A; class Polyangia; order Polyangiales; family DASUME01; genus DASUME01. The sequence goes on from CAYNOM010000045.1 coordinate 11,978, forward strand.
GGTCTGCTCACGCTGGTGACCGTGGCGCTCAGCATCGCGATCTATCGCTACGTCGACGAGAGCTCGAGTGGCGGTGAGGGATATCAGGTCTACGCGATCTTCGATGACGTCCAGGGCCTGGTGCCCAAGTCGCGCGTGCTCGTGGCGGGTATCCCCGTCGGCACCATCGAGAGCATTCGGCTCGAGGGCGACCGGGCTCGCGTCGATCTGCGCATCCAGGACGAAGTCAAGCTGTACCGCGACGCCACGGTTGGCCAACGCAGCGCCTCGCTGCTCGGCGAGACGCTACTCGTGATCCGTCCCGGTGCCCCCAAGCTGCCCCCCCTGGAGGATGGGGACCAGATCGCCACGGAGCCGAAGGCCGCCGGCACCGACGACATCATCAAGACGGTCGGCGCGATCGCCGAGTCGGTGCAGAAGGTGACGACGCAACTCGAGCGCGCCTTCGGCAACGACGTCGCGGGCCAGCAGATGGCCGATGCTCTGAAGAGCCTGACCGAGGCCCTCGATTCCGTGAATCGCACCGTGAAGTCGAACGAGTCGGTCGTCTCCAACACCTTGCGCAACTTCGAGACCATCACCACCGACGCCGCGCCCAAGATCGATCGCATTCTCACCCACATCGAGGAAGTGACGAACGACATCAAGGTCATCGTGGGCAAGAACGCCGAGGGGGTCGGCGATGGTCTCGGGCGCGTGGACGACACCATCGCCTCGATCCAGCGCTCGGCCCACGAGCTCGAAGTGGTGATGAAGGACATTCGCGAGGTCACGGAGCGCACGGCGCAGGGCAAGGGCACCATCGGCCGGCTGACGGAGGACGAATCGCTGATCGATGAGGTGCAGGGCGTCGTCGAGGGTCTCAACGATGTCGTCGCACCCATCGCACGCCTGCAGACCATCGTTCGCTTGCGCAGCGAGTACAACTTCCTCGCCAATACCTTCAAGAACTACGTCGGTCTGCGCCTCCAGCCGCGCGAAGATCGCTACTACGCCTTCGAGCTGATCAACGACCCGCGCGGTCGCACGACGTTCACGCAACGGCAGGTGCGCGTCAGCCCACCGCCGGACGGCGAGCCCGAGTTCTATCAGGAGACGGTTTCAGAGACGCAGGACTCGTTCCGCTTCTCGCTCATCTTCGCGAAGCGTCTGTACTTCGCCACCTTTCGCTTCGGCATTCTCGAGTCCACGGGCGGCTTGGGTCTCGATCTGCACTTTCTCGACGACCACCTCGAGGTCAACAGCGATGTGTTCGCGATCGGCGAGCAGCAGTTCGCGCGTGTGCGCGTGGCGCTCGCCTACGAGGTGGTGCAGCGACTGTGGATCGTGGGCGGCATGGACGACATGCTCAACGAGAGTCGCGACTTCTTCCTCGGCGCTCAGCTCAAGTTCAACGACGAGGATCTCAAGTCCATCTTGCCCTTCGTTCCGGCCACGCCAGGCTGAAGTCGATGGTCGTGCGCGTGACGCCGCTAGACTTGTTTCGAGGCTTCGCCTATCCCCTACGCGGAATCGCCCTGTTGCGCCGTCACAGAGACCTTTCACGCTATTGGCTCCCGCCGATCGTGATCATGGGCGCGGCACTCTGCTTCGGCACGTGGCTGTCGGTGCACTACCACGAACAGCTCGTCTCGACCTTCTGGCCGACGCCGGCACAGGAGGGGGTCACAGGCGGGTTACTCAAGGCGGCCCATTGGCTCGTCGAGCTGCTCGTGTTGCTCGTCGCGCTCGGCCTGTCGTTGTTCGCATGTTCTCTCGCATCGACGGTGATCGCAGCGCCATTCAACGACGCCCTGAGCGAGGCTGTCGAGCAGCGTGAGGCGGGCATCGCCCCTCCACCGTTCTCGCTCAGGCGCGTGCTCGCCGATCTCGTTCGCACGGTGCGCCTCGAGGCGCTCAAGCTCGGCGCCTATCTCGCGGTGATGTTGCCGTTGTGGCTCGTGTCCTGGCTCGTGCCTGGGGTGGGTCAGGTGTTGTACGTCGTTGTCGGTGCGCTGTTCACGTCCTTCTACTTCGCGCTCGACTACATCGACTGGCCGGCGTCGCGCCGCAGTCGTGGGATTCGAAGTCGGCTAGCCGTGCTGCGGCAGCGGCCCATGCTGATGCTCGGCTTCGGGCTCTGCACCTGGGGGCTGCTCTTCGTGCCCTTCTTCAACCTGCTCTTGATGCCCGCAGCTGTGGCCGGGGGCACACGTCTTTTCTTGGATCTCGAAGCCGAGCACACAAACCCATTGAATGCTCGTGGCGTGCGCCCGTCCGAGCGCTGATCGGGCTAGCAACGCCGCATCGCACGTGTATGCTGAGCTTGCGGTATGAGGAGGACACACATGAAGCGCATGTTGATCGGAGCACTGCTCGGCCTTCTCGCCTTCGGGGCTTCGGTCGACCTGGCCCATGCAGGTCCGAAGAAGAAGGGGCCGAAGAAGGCGCAGCAGCAGCAACAAGAAGCGCCCCAGAGCGCCGAGATCGGAAACGCGATGGGCGACCTCAAATGGGGTGCTTCGCGGGATGAGGTGCTCGGCAAGTTCGTGGCGCAGATCCAAGAGAAGTACCGCCCCCAACTCGCCAAGGCCACGGGCGCCATCGAGGAAGACCGCATCCGGGCGAAGATGCGCGAAGAGATCGCGCGCTTGAAGGACAGTGTCGTCGACTTCAACGGCAGAAAGACTGGCTGGGACGTCTCCTTTCTGAAAGGAGAGTTCACCCATCACAACGCCGAGTCGCTGTTCGTGGTGAAGGACGAGACCTCCCAGAACTACTACTTCTTCATCCAGGGTCGCCTGTGGAAGTGGTACAAGGCCTTCAACGCCGACGTCTTCAAGGGCAAGTCCTTCGACCAGTTTGCGGAAGCCATTCAGGGACGCTACGGCCGGGCGCGCGCGACCGAAGGCGAAGTGATTCCGGGCGCTGGCAAGCAGCGCTGGCTCGAGTGGCAGAATGCCGGGACGCGCCTACGTGCCGTCGACAACAACCAGTTCTACGGCTTCTACTGCCTCGTCTTCGAGAGCAAGGACACGCTGGGACGCCTTGCCGAGTTGCGTACCCACCAGAGCAGAGAGCAGGCTGACAGCAATGCGCTCGTCGACTCCGTGACCGGCGGAGACGACGACGAGGCTGACGCGAACCAAGACATCGTCGATCGCATCACGGGCAAGATTCGCCGCCGCCAGGACGCGCCCGAGGACACGAACAAGAAGAAGGGCACGGCGTCTAGCTCCCCCGCGCCGACGCGCACCGAGCCGACCGACGGCCAAGACAGCAGCGACCCCCTGCGCGGCCTGTTCTGAGAGCGCAGCCGCGCGCCGGTGCACCAGGCCCCGGGCCGAGCACGGCCTTTTCTGCGCGCGGCTCGCAGTGCTAGACGACCACTTCGACGCGTAGCTCGCGGCCTACGGCCTTACGCACGGCGGGCTCGATCACGCCTTGCACGGTGTAGTGCACGCTCGGGCAGCCACGATATGCCCCTTCCATGCGGATGATCACCGAATCGTTACGGACGTCGACGAGCTTGATGCTCCCGCCGTCTGCCGCGATGAGCGGGTCGAGTACGTCCCGGAAGAGAGCTTCGATTTTGTCGCGCACGCCAAGGAAATGTACCACAGACTCCACGCCGCTTGAAAAGGCTCGACTGCGCAAAGGCTCATCTCATCGACGGCAGCCGAATCGGGGTGGATCGCTGTGGCGTAGGCTGGCACTATTTCATTACCAATGGGTGGGATGGGGTAAGAGTGGCGCGATTTCGCCTGAGATTTCTGCTTCAGGAGCTCGACTTGCTGGGCCCCGAAGTGGTGATTGGGCGCAGCCCTGAGTGCCAGATCACCATCGAGGATCCGCTCGTGTCGCGGCAGCATGCGCGCATTCGCCTGCTCGACAACACCGCGCTGATCATGGACCTCGGCAGCCGTAACGGCGTGCGCGTCAACGGCGAGCTGATCCGCGGGGACACGCCGCTCAAGCACAACGATCGCGTGCGCCTCGGCACCCAGGACCTCGTATTCCTCGTCGTCGACACGTCACCCGAGCGCATGTCGCGCGCGACTGGCTTCATGCTGCACTGCGCGGGCTGCGGCCGACCCTTTCCGGGAGAGGCGCCAAGCTGTCCCCACTGCGGAGCTCGCGTCGACGACGACACCAACACGGCACGGGGACCCGATACCCTGAAGGCCGGTGTGCAGCGATCGCAGGCGAGCTGGACGGTCCAGCTACTCGGTGAGGTCATCGAACGTGCGCTCTCCGATCGTCGCATCGACGAGGCCGAGCGCATGATCGGACGCGCGATCCGTGAGCTCGAGGAACAAACGACCGCCGGCGTTGCGCTCGACTCCGAGCATCTGTCGCGCGTGTCGGCGTTCGCCGTGCGGCTCGCGCAGCAGCAACAGAAGGCGGGCTGGGCAGAGTGGGCGCTGCGCGCTCATCTTCGCTACACACAGCTGCCTGCCGCGGTCGTGCTGGATGCCCTCGAGGCGCTCGACGAGTCGCTACGCGACATGCTGCACCCTTCGCTGCGCAAGCTCGACGAGTGGTGGCAGGACGCGCGCTCTGCCGTGGCCAGCGACACGGAGCAGCAGCTTGCGCGGCGCTTGCGCGAGCTCATCGGTCAGAGCGGCTGATTCCCCACGTCGCAGCGACGAGAAAGCCCCCGGCACGTGGTCGCACCGGGGGCATCCTGCGTTCGAGCGCTGCGTGTGGGCTCAGAGCCCTTCGAGCTTGGCCACCGCGCCGAGAGACTGGATCAGCCGACCCTGAACCTCGAGGGTCTGGTCGACCAGCGTCTTCGATTCCACGAGGTCACGCGCGTATGACGTGAACAGACCCGTCACCTGGCCCAGCACCTCACCACTGCGCGAACGATCGACCGGGATGACGAAGTCGCTAGCTTTGTTCTTGAGATCCTGGCCGGCGTAGATCGCCTTTTCGTAGGACTGGCCGCGCAGCATGACCTGCGCCTTGCCATCGGTGAGGCTGAGCGCCACGAGGCCGCAGCCCCAAGCGTCGCCTTCCCCGAAGGGCACACAACCGTACTGCTGACCCGCGGCGGTGGCGGCCATTTCGAGCTGCTTGCGCGTCGCTGGGTTGAGGCCGCGCGCCGTGAGGCTCTGCAGCTTCGCCCACAGCAGGTTCACGTTGTTGTAGTAGGTGAACAGAGCATCCACCGTACCGGGCTCGAGCGCGCTGTACTTCTTGCGCGAGAACGCGTTCGCGCCGAAGGGCTTCTCCTGGGCGCGCAGCTCCTCGAGGGCCTTGACGTCGATCTTGGGGTCCTGACCACCCGCAGCGCGCACGGCGCGGTCGAGGGCCTTTTGGACCTTTTCGACCGTGGTCGCGGCGGTCGTGACCGTCGTGTAGATCTCCTTCGTGTCTTGGAGCACGAGGTTGTACAGCGCGCGGTCGCGTGCGGTGCTGCCGATGGCCCAGCCCATCGCGATGCCCACCACGACGATCGCGAGGGCGGCGAAGATGAGCTTGCGGTTGCCGGTGCGACCGACCTCGGCCCCATCGACCGCCTTTTCGTCGATGATGAGGCGCACCTCCTGGGGCCCCAACGAGGACGCCGGAGCGGCCGCGAACGGGTCGAGGGAGGCGGCAGGCCTTCCGGAGGGACGGACGGATTGGCCCGGTGGAGGAACGCTCGCGCCCGGACCAGGTGTCCTGGATGGCGGCGGTGCGAACGGATCTGCCGGAGGCAGCCCGACGCCCGCGCCACCTCGAGGCGCAAAGGGAGCAGGAACTGACGTTCCGACTGCCGGACCCGGCAATCCCCCCGGTGCAGGGAAGGGTGCCGGCATGCCCGCTGCGGGCGCCGGAGCCCCACTTGGAGGTGCGGCACCCGGTCGCCCGAGGCGCGCCTTCAAGTCCTTGATATCTCTAGCTTTCTTTGGCTGCTCTGACATGATGGGTGTGCCTGACATCGCGCGCGGGGGGGTGAGGGGCCAGCGGCCGAGTGAGCCGCGCGAAGGTATCTGGGCCACCTTCCCGGTGTCAAGGGTTGGGAGTTTTGGCAGCACTGGAAGTCCAGTCCAGGAGGGAGCGCATGGCACGCCAGCGAGGCCTCGCCTACAGTGAAGCGCACGCTTTGGGCCTTCCATGTTGCTCGTGCTCGACAATCACGACTCGTTCACCTTCAACGTGGTTCAATTGCTGGGAAGTCTCGCGGCCGAGGTGCGGGTCGTGCCGAGCGATGCGATCTCAGTCTCCGAGATCGAGCGGCTTCGACCCGACGGATTGGTGATAAGCCCAGGACCCGGCAGGCCCTGTGATGCTGGGGTGAGCCTGCAGGCCGTGCGCGCGTTCTTGGGTGCGATCCCGATCCTCGGCGTGTGCCTGGGCCACCAGGTGCTGTGCGAGGCCCTCGGCGCGCGTGTGGTTCACGCCCCGCGCCTGATGCACGGCCGCACGTCCCGCATCCACCACGACGGTCGCGGGCTCTTCGCAGGCATCGAAGGCCCATTCCACGCGGCCCGCTATCACTCCTTGATCGTCGACGTGCACACGCTGCCGCCCGAGCTTCAGCCCTGTGCTGAGTCCGAGTTGGGCGAGCTGATGGCGGTGCGGCATGTTTCGGC
>CAYNOM010000046.1:0-9113 GCA_964398415.1 uncultured Polyangiales bacterium
TGACGCGGCCGAGCATCCAGGCGGTCGACGCGCCAAAGCTCGTGGTGATGGCGCGTGCCACGATCTCGCGATTGAGCGGCGCCCCGAGCGACGCCTCGGGCCCGGCCGTGCGTAGCTGGGCCAGGTCTTCGACACGCGGCGGGCGTAGCGCGATGGCCATCGAGGGCGCGATGTCGGTCAGGAAGTTCACGAGCAAGAGCTGTCGCGGGTGCAGCGGCGGGCGTCCCGCAAGGCCACCGATGGCGACGGTGAACGCGATCTCACCCAGGTTGCCGCCGACGAGGATCGACACCGCATCGCGCACCGCGTCCCACATGGCGCGGCCCTCGACCACCGCCTCGACGATGGCATCGATGCGCGCGTCGGCGAGCACGAGGTCTGCGGAAGCCCGCGCCGACTCCGTGCTGTTTGCGCCCACGGCGATACCCACGTCGGCGATGCGCATGGCTGGGGCGTCGTTCGAGCCGTCGCCCACCATGCCCACGACCCGTCCCGTGCGCTGCAGGGCGCGCACGATGCGCACTTTCTGTGCGGGCGTGACGCGGGCGAACACGGCCGTGTGCTGCACCGCGGCCTCGAGCTGACTCTCGTTGAGCGAGGCGATCTGGCCGCCCGTCAACACGCCGCGATCGCCGAGCAACAGCACCTCGCGCGCGACGCTCTCGGCCGTGCTCGCGTGGTCGCCGGTGATCATGATCACGCGCACGCCTGCACGGGCGAGCCCGGTGACACCTGCCGCGGCAGTCTCGCGCACCGGGTCGCGAAAGGCGACGAACCCGCGTAGCACGAGGCCCGCTGGATCCTGGAGCAGGGCCTTCGCAGGCGCCCCGTCGGACAGCTCCGCTGCGGACACCTGTCGCTCCGCGACGCCGATCACGCGCAGCCCGGAGTGGCCGAGCCGGTCGAGCTCCGCGAGCAGCCTCGCCCGCTCCTCGGCGACGGGACGCAGCTCGTCACCGAAGGCCACGTGACTGCAGCGAGCGAGCAGCGCTTCGGGCGCGCCCTTGGCGTACAGCATGGTGCGCTCGGGCTCCTCGACGATCACGGCCGCGAAGCGACGACCGGATTCGAAGGCACGCTCAGCGACCTTCAGCCCACCGGCGTCGGTCCGCGCGCCGCGGGCGCGAGCCGCACGCACGATGGCGGTATCCATGGGATCCACCGAAAGCCCGCTGTCGTCCGCCGCCGCCCACGACGCCGCTCGCAGCACATCGAGACGGGTGTCTTGCGCGAGATGCACGGGCTCGGCGCGCTGGCAATCGTGCACGAGCCAGAGCTCGAGGCGCCCCTCCGTCAAGGTGCCCGTCTTGTCGACGCACAGCGTGTCGACGCGCCCCAGGGCTTCGATGGCGCGCGGGTTCTTGACCAGGGCTCCCTTGCGCGAGAGACGCTCGGCCGCCGACAGCTGCGCGGCCGTCGCGAGCACCGGCAAGCCCTCGGGCACCGCCGCCACCGCCAGGCCCACGCCCGTGCTCACGAGGTCATCCATGCGTCGCCCGCGCAGCATGCCCGCCGTCACGAGCGCTGCACCGGCCGCGAAAGCGACCGGCCCGGTGAGCCGCATCAACTCGCGCAAGCGCGCTTCGACGCCACCGCGCGCGTCATCGGGCGTGGCCACCGCGCCGCGCTCGGCCACGGTGTCTGTGCCCGTTGCCACCACCACGGCCGTGGCGCGCCCCGCCGCGACGCTCGAGCCGGCGTAGACCATCGACGTCACGTCGGCGACCGCATCCGCAAAGCTCGGCGCGCTGCTCTTGAGCACGGGCAGCGACTCGCCCGTGAGCGACGCCATGTCGACCTCGAGCGAGGTCGATTCGATGATGCGGCAATCGGCCGGCACCACATCGCCCTGGAACAACTCGATGACGTCGCCACGCGACAGGGCGTTCGCGGGGATCACCGCCACCTTGCCGGCGCGTCGCACGTGCACGCGCGTCTCGGCCGACGAGACGAGCTGGCTCAGCGCGCGTTCGGTTCGGAAGCGCTGCACGCCTCCGATCAGCGCGTTGATGCCACCGACGCCCGCCACGATCCCCGCGTCCGCTTTCGAGCCCACCATGGCAGACACGCCCGCGCCGAGCGCGAGCAGGGGCGACAGCGGATTCATGAGCTCGGCACGCACCGCACGCCCGAGCTCCACCAAAGAAGAGCGCGTACGCGCTCTCACCATCGTCTGCGGCAAGGGAGCAGACAGGCCCTCGCGACTCGAGCCGAGACGCGCGAGCACGCCCTCTGCTTCGAGCGCGTGCCAGGGCGTGGGATCGCGCATCGGATGGGCCGCGCGCTCCACCGCGGCGGTGCGCCGGGCCGCGTTGACCATGGCCGTCAGCGTGGCGCCGTTGACCACGAGCATCACCCGACGCGCCGAGAGCGCCGTCTTGCCCCCCGCGGAGGCCAAAGTGCCGAGAGCCGCCGCGCCCATGCCGAGGCGCGTGCTCTGCTCGGAGACCTTGCGCGCCGCCGCGCAGGCATCGATGACGGTTTCGATCTCCTGGGTGGTGTCGGGACAGATGATGTGCGCACCCCAGGGTGCCGGCGTTCCCGGCACGTGAAGCCCCACGCCCACGTCCGCCGCGGCGAGCCCCGGCGATGCTCCGCGCGATACGAACAACACGCCATGCCCTTCGATCTGCAGGCGTCGAATGCCGTCCACGAGGCCGCGCGAGAGCGGGATGACGTCATCCGGATGCAGACCTTCGGTGGCCTGCATGTCGTCACTGGCGAGCACCACGCGCATGTTCGCGCGCCGCGCGGCCGCGAGGATCTCTGCCACACCGGTTTGCGGAGAGATGTGCACCTCGACGAAGGCCACGACCTCGGCACCGCGCGACAGGGCGAGCACCAAACTGCCGCGCCGCGCGCGCTCGCGGTGCTCCTCGGGCAGCTCGCTGTCGACCACGTGCGGGAGCAGGTGCGGAGGGCCGAGCGAGAAGGCTCCCATTTGTTGGATGCGCAAGGGTCGTTCCGGCGCGAACAGGGCCTCGGCCTGGGTGAGCGCCTGCTCGCGCGAGATGCCGTTCAGGCCGAACACCTCGCTGATCGAGAAGTGATCGCGTGACACGAGGCCTGCGGGCAGCACGAAGCAGTCGATGCGGTCGAGCCTACGCAAGGCTTCGCTCGACAGGACGAGACAGCCGTGGCGCGCGAACATGCGCCCGAGCTCGGAGGCAAACAGCTCGCGACCGAGTCGCACGGGCTGCGGCAAGGCGGCGAGGCCCGCGGCCAATGCACGCGACAGGCTGCGCGTGGTCACGAGGCTCAGGCCCGCCGTGCCCGCCGCGATCATCCAAATGCGCTCGGCGTAGGTCTCGACGGGTCCATTCTTCAGCTCGCAGGGCCTCGGCAAGCTCGGCTCGAGGTATGCACTGCCGAAGTCCGAGCTCGTGAGCTCCTCACGCCAACGCTCCCACAGCGCCCGGCGCTCGCGCATCTCGAGCAGGTTGGCGGCGTCGGCGCTCAGGTGAACGAGCGCCGCGAGGGGCCGCTGCGCGAGGGCTTGCGTGGCCGCCGTCGCGAGGTGCAACGCGAGATCGGCCTGCTCGCTCCCCAGCCGCTCCTCGACGCGCCTGCGCAGGGCGGGCGTCAATGAGGTGAGAAAGACGAGGGCGTGGAGGTTCGAGCCGAGACGCCGGGGAAACAGCGGCAGAACCCGCAATCCGAGCGCCATGACCAGGGCTGCCGCATCCGCGGCCGTTTCGAGCGCGAGCTGTAGCTCGATGCCGCCCTCGTCGGGGAGCGCACGCTCGACGTCGTGGGCCAAAAGGCCCTCCCTGCGCCGAAGCCCCTGCTCTACCTCCGCGACCAGCGCGACGAGGTCGTCATCCGCCACATCGGGCCCGTCGATCACGAGCCCCACACGCCGCGTGAACGGGTTCACCTCGACCCGCGAAACCCAGGCCAGCTCCTCGCAGTGCTCACGCAGCGCGCGCGCGAAGCGCGGCATGTCGAGCTGAGCGATGCCACGGACCTCGACGTAGGCCCGATCGCGCACGCGGGTTACGCCCCGCCGCCGCTCGCCCGCGAAAAGCTCGCGGACGCCGCGCAGAAGTACGCCCAATCCCATGATGTTTTCACTGTGGCACGAACCACTCGGCGAGCCAACGCCTCAGTTCGACGCTTGCCGCACCGGGCGCGCTTACTACAACGTGCGACATCTGCGCCGAACCGATTGCCGCAGATTTCCGCAGGAGAAGCACAGCATGAGCGTCGGCAGCGTCGAGGACTTCACGAAGTTGGTGTCGGACATCGAGGCACGCGAGGGCTACAGGCGCCCCCAGGCCTTTGGCGTCGGCCTCGCCACCTTCGCCATCTCAGACCTCATGACGCCATCTGGGGTACAGGACGGCGCGGCCGTGCTCGACACTTGGTTTCCAGCACCGAATTGCGACGAAAACTTCGGCACGGCCGCTGTCCTCGCAGACGTGGTGGGTCACCGCTCGGGCAGCAAGAGCTACCGCCTCGACGAAGCCCAGCTCGAGCGCGCCCTCTCTGCCTTTGCGCCCTTCGAGCGCGATGGCAAGGCGCACCCGAACCTCCTCGCCATGAAGCAGCTGCTCGGCACGCTGAGGCGCGCGCGGCGCGCGGCCGAAGCCTATGCGCGCGGCGAGACCTCGCTCGACAAGGTGCTACCGCGCTCCGTGGTGGTGACGTTCGTGGCCGACCTCACTCAAAGGCCCGTCGACGCGCACGAGGCCTATCTGCGGCTACACCTGCTCTCCACGCGCAAGGTCAAGCCCCACGGCCAGAGCCTCGAGGGAGTGTTCGGCCTGCTCAGCAACGTCGTATGGACCAACGTGGGCCCTTTTGCGGTCGACGGCTTCGAGCGCGTGCGCGGTCAGCTCAAGAGTGAGGGCGTCGACGTGCACGTGCACTCGGTGGACAAGTTCCCGCGCATGACGGACTACGTGCTCCCGAGCGGCGTGCGCATCGCCGACGCCGATCGCGTGCGTCTAGGCGCGTACCTCGGTGAGGGCACCACCGTGATGCACGAGGGCTTCGTCAACTTCAACGCGGGGACGCTGGGCAAGTCGATGGTCGAGGGGCGCATCAGCGCGGGTGTCACCGTGGACGATGGCAGCGACGTGGGAGGCGGCGCCTCGATCATGGGCACCTTGAGTGGCGGCGGCAACCTCGTCATCTCGCTCGGCAAGGCATGCCTGCTCGGCGCCAACTCCGGCTGCGGTATCCCCCTCGGCAACGGCTGTACGATCGAGGCGGGCCTGTACGTGACGGCCGGCACGAAGGTGAAGCTGCCCGACGGCCGCGTGGTCAAGGCCAAGGAGCTCGCAGGCCAAGACGACCTGCTCTTCCGCCGCAACAGCTTGGACGGTAGCGTCGAGGTGGCGCACAAGAAGAGCGCCATCGTGCTCAACCCCGAGCTACACAAAAACTGAAGCCGAGCCGGCTCAGATCTCCCACTTCACGCCTACTTGGACCAGCAACGGCTTGCTCGGCCTGGCGCCGAAGGGACGACGCGACACGATGGGCTGGTTGTTCGTGACGTTGTCGCACTTCAGGTACACGCGCAGCGTGTCGAGGGCCTGCACGTAGGCAGCCGCATCGAGGATTGCGTAGCGGTCGGTGCGCTCCTCAGGCGCGGGCTCGCCGCTGCCTGCCACCTCACGCATGCGGTCCATGAACGACAGCATGAGATCGAGCCCGATCTTCTGCTGCCGATCGACGCCCGCGCTGACCGAGAACTGGTGCGGCGGGATGAACGGGATCGTATCGCCCACCTCGACGCGTGCCCAAGGCTTGTAGGAGCTGGTGAAGGTCTCGGTGAACACGGCGCGGGTGAAGGTGTAGGCGCCGCGCAGGGGCAGGCCGTAGCCCGCGGGTAGCTTGATGCGCCCATGGCCGTCGAGCTCGAGCCCACTCACGACCGCGGTGCCGCTGACAGCGCTCTGCCCCTGGCCCTCGCCCGCCCCTGCTTCGGCGGGCGCTACGACGTTGTCGTAGTCGCTGACGAAGCCGATCAGCGAGCCCTGAGCGAGACTGCCCACGTAGCGCGCGCCCGCCTCGTAGTTGGTGGCGCGCTCCGCCTGCTCCTTGATGCCCCCGGTATCGCCGCCCGCGGGTGCCACCGGCGTCATGCCCTGCTGCGCGCCCGCGATCAACGACCAGGTTTCGGTGAGCGCGTAGCGCGCGCCCAGCGCAAACAGCACCACGTTGGGGTCGAACCTCACGTCGGGTCCGTCGAGCTGCTCGCGGTAGGTGGCGCGGATGATCTCGGTGCGAATTCCCGGGGAGAGCGTGAGCCCTGCGAAGGTCAGGTCGTACACGGCGTGGGCGCTGATCGCGACGGTCTCGACCTCGTTCTTGGCGAGGGGGTCGCGCGAGACGCCGTCGGGCTCGAGCACACGCCGTGCGGCGCCGTCGTCGACCCAGGCAAAGCCCTTCGCCGAGTGCCGGCGCCGGATGCGATCGTGATGGGCGCGCAGGCCCACCTCCACTTCATGCTCCACTTTGCCCGTGCTGAAGTCGAAGCGCGCCACGCTCTGCACGCCCTGCGACACGAACTTGCGCCGATTGCCTGCGCGCAAGAGGTAGGTAGTGCCGTCCGCGGTCGCGTCGCTCGTCGGTTCTCCGCGCAACAGTCCGACAAGCTCGGATTGGTCCTCGGGGAAGCGCAGGACGTCGTCGAAGCTCGACTTGCCCGAAGCAATCCCGCCGCTCGGCCCCGCGAAGCCCTCGAGGCGATTCCACAGGCGCGACAGGTCGTGGCGATAGGCGACCGTCTCGAGCTCGAAGTGCTCGCCCACGCCGAGCAGATGTCGCGCCTCGATCTGCGTGCGCCAATAATCGAAGCCGTCCACCTGGCTCGAGGCGTAGCGTCTGAGCGGGTTTCTGCGAAAGTCTGCGTCGGTCAGCCCGAGGTAGGTCTCGTTCGACGCTTCGCGCGCGAAGCCCAGCTTGAGCTCGGTGCGTTGATAGACGTGCCCGTGGGGGTCGGTGTTGAAGCGCCCCTTCAGCATCATCTCTTGCTTGCCGAAGCCCGTGTCGCCGCCGCCGTCGAGCTGCTTGAAGCCCGTCGTCGACAGATGCACGCCCTCGGCCATCACGCCCCAACGCGACGTGCCGTGTCCCGTGAACACGTGCAGCTTGTTGTAGTAGGTGTTGCCGCCGCTGACGTCGAAGCCGAGCTTGAAGCCATCCTCGGGCGTCTCGCGCGTGCGCAGGTCGAGGCCGCCGCCTATCGTCTGCGGGCCGTGTCGAATGGCGCTCGCGCCCTTCCATACCTCGACGCCCACCATGCGGGTCATCACCGGAAAGTAGTAGGCCGCGGGGGCCGAATAGGGCGCGGGGCCGAAGAGCACGCCGTCTTCCATCAGCGTGACCTTCTTGCTGCGATCGGGATCGGCGCCGCGCATGCCGATGTTCGGGCGCAGGCCGTAGCCGTCTTCCTGGCGCACGTACACGCCGGGCACCTGCACGAGCACCTGATGCGCGTCGTCGAAGTTGAACTTCTCGAGCTGTTTCTCGTCGAGCACGTAGACCGAGCCGGGCGCCTCCTGGGCCTCACGCTCGAGGGTGCCCACGATCTCGATACCCTCCACCGCAAACAGCGAATCGTCGGGAGCTATCACCTCGACGCCAGCATCACCCGGGACGGCCTCGGCTTCGACCTCTTGCTCGAGCTCTGCAAAGAGATCTTCTCCCTCGTCCGCAGGCGGCGGCTCGTGCACGCCCGCATCGGGATCCATGGAGGCCCCAGCATCGTGGTGCCCGGCGGCGTCCACGGGCAGCCCCGCATCGGCGGGCCCACCCGCAGCGGCGTCCACGGGCGGGCCCGCATCGAGGGGCACACCGCCATCCTGGGCCGACACCAAGCCCGCGCTCAAGAGCGTGAGCGTAAGGACCAGCACGCCGAGACGGAGAAACCGCGCGGGCGGCGCGAGATCAGCGAGCTGATTCGAGCGAGTGTACAACCGGTCGAGCATGTCAATCGTTGTCCGAGGCAGAGCTCATGGGCAGCCTGAGCTTGAGGCGGGCCACGAGCTCGCCCTTGAGGTTCGTCGAGAGCTCTTGGATGACCATGTATGCCTGCATCGGCGTCTTGTCACCGCGTGCGAGCACCTCGTCGAGCGGTCCGTCGATGGCCTTCACCGCCGTGATCGATTGGTCGATCTGTCGATCCATCTCGTTCGCGAGGCCATCGTCCGACACCGAGAGCAAGAGGTCCTTGAGCCCATGCATTTCGCCGCCGCGCTCGCCCCCGGGCGGAAGCCCGCGGAACACGTCGCGGAAGGCCTCGAGGTTGGCCAGGATCGCGGCCGTCGACAGCCTCGAGCGACGCAGCTCCACCGTCGCGTAACAGGCCTCCCCCGTGCACCGCTCGGTCAGCCCGAGCGGCAAGGCGAGCTTCATGTCCTTGACTTCCTTTTCGAGGTAGAAGAGCGCATCGGTCAGCGGGTTGAGCGCATCCTGCGTGACCTCGAAGAGCTTGCTTCCGTCACCGGCACGCGCGAGCTCTGCGCGGTAGCGCTCGAAGGCCTGCTCGAGCTCCTTGGCCCGCGCCACCAGATCGGCCGCGGCGGCCTTCGCAAACGCAGCGCGGCGCTGGGCGAGGTCCGTGTCGACGAGCTTCTGCCAGTCGCCCGACGTCACGATGACGTTCGCTTTCGTGCAGCCAGTTTCCGTCGACTCGTCGAACAACAGCAGCTCGAGCGCCCCGAGCCCGCGCGCGGTGGCGGAGATGTCGCCAAAGCTCGTCTCGTAGCTCTTCGCCACGAGTGCTTGGTCGACACCACAGTGATTGATCTGATCCCAAGCGTAGATCTGCTGGCGCAGCGACTCTGCGCCGGGCGTCCTTCCGATCGTAGGCGCAGCGGGCCCCCACTGCAGAACCTCGTTCCGCTCCCAGGCCAGCATCGCGGCGGAGAACGCGCTCCGCACCGCTGCCCGATCGGCTTCGCTCGAGGACGAGGCGTACTTGCTCGCCGCGGCCGAGAGCTTCTCGGCTTCGACCCGGAACGCGGCGTAGCTCTTGGCCACCACATGCTCGGCCAGGTTCGAAAACAACGTGCGACGCTGCGCAGCGTCCGCCACGTCTTTGGTCTTTTCGGTGGGGGTACAGCTCGTGGCGAGCAAGAGCCCGAGGGCACATAGCGTTC
>CAYNOM010000046.1:9123-18309 GCA_964398415.1 uncultured Polyangiales bacterium
CGCAATGCGCGGGATGCCCATCGGGTACGCGTGGAGCGCGGCGCTGCGCGGCGTCAGCCACGTCTTTCGTCTTTTCAGTGGGCGTACAGCCCGTGGCGAGCACAAGGGCCAGGGCACATAGCGATCGGACGAGACGCGGCGCGTTCATGGGCCCCCTCCTACCAGCCGCCCATGCCGCTGTCATCCCCCACGCCTGCGTCGGCGTGTCCACCTGCCCTTGTCGTCTGCTGCTACCCACGGCCACTTCCTCCAGGTCCAGTCTCTCGAAGGTGAGATCGATGTCTTGCGTGTGACGACTACCGCTCTGCGCTCGCGTTCGCGCTGGGTCGTGACCGCCCGATGAGCGTGCGGATAGCAGCCCCCAGGGGCGAAACGAGCGCGGAGCCGACGCTGTCGCCGTGATTTCGGATCCCTTTCGGCAATCCGAAGGTGAGGCGCTCCCGACTCCCGGCGACGCGCAGCGAGCCGAACATCCAGTCCCACACCGCCAGCGCAGAGCCGAAGTTCTTGTCGTAGTGTCTCGGATCGTTGCTGTGGTGAATTTGATGCTGCGCGGGACTGATGAAAACGTGCTCGAGGATCGAGCCGTAAGAGATCCAGACATGCGAGTGCCTCAGGTTGGCACCCAGCACATTCCACAGAAACGAGAGGCCATAGACGCCTGCCACCTCCCAGGCCTGGACGCGACCGGGAAACAGCCACAGAAAGGTGCCGGCCACGATCCCGAGCGCGAGCGCTGCACCACCGCGCATCAAGACGCTTTCGATGGGATGCGTGCGATAGACCGTCATGGGTGTGAGCACCTCGGCGGAATGGTGGACCTTGTGCAATTCCCAAAGCGCGGGCACTCGGTGCGAAAGCCGGTGCACGCCATACCGAGCGAGGTCGTCGGCAGCGAAGGCGGCGGCGCTGAAGAGCACGAGGATGGTCGTATCGCCGAGCGCGTTCACCGGCACGAAGCCGACATGACGCCAGAGCGCACGCGCGACCACCAACGCGACGGCATTCACCGGAACGACGAGCGCGGCGAGCACGGCCACCTGGAGAAGCGCTCGCATGAGAGCCAGCCGGTAATCCAAGAGCGCGGAGCGATGCAGCCAAATGCTGCGCGGAAAGACAAACGCCACGAGCGAGCACCTTCGACGATAGCCGATGGCCCACACGACCGTTGCGATGGCGGCTGAGCTCAACAGGAACGGCACAAACACGCGCCTCGTCGGACTCATGAACGCGCTCATCGGATCGCTGAGCGCAGCGAGCGCGGCACTGGGATCGCCTAGAAGCGTGATGCCCAGCGCCACGAGCACGACGGCGCCCGTCAGCACGACGGAGCGCGCACGCGAGACGCTGCTCTCGGTATCGTCGAGGCGCGGCGCGTTCATGGGCCCCTCCTACCAGCCGCCCATGCCGCTGTCATCCCCCACGTCTTCGTCCGCAAATTCGTAGGCCTCCTGAAGCGCCTTGCGTGCCTCGAGCAAACGCTGTGCGAACGCCTCGACCGCTGCCTTGCCCGCCTCCGGCAGCACGGGCTTGTCGACGATCTTCGCCTGCACCATGTCGAACGCAGCGCCCGACAGGCGCGCGCGCGGATTGAACTGCAACCCGAGCGCAAAGGCCTTGGCCTCCGAAAAGTGCGCCGCAAGGTCTGACAGCGCAAAGCCGCCGGACTCCGCCTTGCCTAGGTCGACCAGGGTCTCGTTGATGTAGTGCACGACGTTGGCCGCGATCACGCGATCCCACGCGAGGAGCACGCGCTCGCGCTGCTCGTTCAGGGCCTCCCGCTCGCTCTCGCTCAACGTATCGCCCGCGCTTGCCAAGATCGCGCGGCCGGTGACGAAGCCCTGCCAGATCTCGTTGGAGAAGTCGGTGCCACTCTTGCTTCCGAGATCGCGCTTCGAGGCGTAGCCGGCGAGCGAGAAGGTCATCTCCGACTTGAGATCGATCTTGCCGTCGCCGTCGCTGTCGAAGGCAGGCTTCGCCGCGACGTCTTCATCGCTTCGCGAGCCGTAGTCTCGGGCAGCGCCAAAGTAGCCAAAGCCCTCGTCCCACACGTGCTCGAGGGGCGAGTAGAGCTCTTTCTCGTCACCATCGACCGATTGCCCGTTCTCGAGCTCGTCGACCTCCTCGTCGAGGTACTTGTCGGCAGCCTGGCTGTACGAGACGCCCATGTGCAGCAGCTTCTCGATCATTTCCGCGAGGTCGATGCCCTCGGCCGTGATGTACACGGGGGTCGCGACATCGATCTCGTACTCGCCGGCCGCGCGCGCCACCGCGAGCGCATCGAGCTGGTCGAACAGGCGGAGCAGCAGCGCTTCAGCGCTCGTGACATCGCCGAAGCCGCGAAAGTCCGGGGTGGCGGCGTTTCCGGCAAACTTGCTCTTGAGATCCTTGCCACTGCTGATCGAAGCAAAGTCGCTCTGCGCGAGTGGCGCCCCGACGTCGAGCGTGAGCTTCTCGGTCCCCATCGTGGCGTCATCGAAGGCGTAGTACGACTCGAGAATGGCGCGCACGTCGCCAGCCCCGGGCACGAAGCTGCCGTCGTCGATGCTCGCGCTCAGGCCGGAGATGAAGTCACCGATGCGCGTGATGATCACCTGCCGCATCACCTGACCGCTGTAGCTCACGCTCGAGCCCTCCCCGAAGCGGCTGTCGAAGCTGTAGCTCTCGGGCACGTCGACCTTCACCGCGCCCGCAGATTCGTCGTCTCCGCATCCCGAGAGGAGGAGCAAGAGCCCCCCGAGCCCGCCACCCATCCGCATCCACTTGCTCTTGCTGCTGCCCACGGCCACTTCCTCCAGGCGCTTGCGCCTCTTGAAGTTGAAAGTGATTTTCAATATCGAACAGGGTGTAGTGCCAGGCAGCGACCCTGTCAAGGCCGTCTGCAGCGACAGAATGGGTACAGAAGCTGCGGGGTAACTAGCGGACGCCGAGGAGCACGCCGCGCTCCACCGCCAGCGTCAGCTCGCCCGCAAGCTCCTCGAGCAGCGTCGCGTCGAGCGCGCGACCGAACTCGTTCGCGGCGGCCCTTAGACTCTCGACCAAGGGCGACTCGGGATGCGCGCGAACGTGCTCGACCAGCGCCCCGAACAGCTGCCCGGGCGACCACCAGCGAATCTCGTCACTGGCGGGCGGTCGATACACGAGCAGCGTGGTGGGCTTCGGGACCGGGCCATCGACCGAGGTGAGATGCACCGGATGGGCGAGACGCAGCACGCGCAGCACGGGATTGAGCACCGGGCGCCCCTCGAAGTCGACCTCGCGCAAGCCCTCATCGCCGAGCCGCGGCAGCACGGCCGCTTGATAGGCCACGCCCCACTTGGCCTGCTCGAAGCCCAAGACGTCGCGCGCATGGGCAGGCGCCTCGACAAACAGCATCGAGTCATCGAGCGCAAACTCTCCGAACGCGTGCACGACGTCGCGGATCAGCCGGCTCGCCGGCGGACGCTCCGCGAGAAAGCGCGCGAAGCACGCTGCAAACGCCTCTTCGCCCACGAGCGTGAGCGTGCCCTTGTAGGCGACCTTGGCCATGCCCAAGAGGCGCGTGCGCACCATGTGTCGGTACATGCGAAAGCGCGTCGCATCGCCAAGTAGGGCGAGGTCATGCTCGGACGGCTCGTGCTCGAAGCTCACACGCAGCACGGCGCGCTGATACTCGGCGAGGTTCACAGGTGCGCCTCCGACAGGGGCTGCGCGCTCGGCGCGAGCACTGCGCGATACATGCTGTCGAGCCGGGCGATCTCTCGCGCCAGCTCTGCGA
Source organism: uncultured Polyangiales bacterium (assembly GCA_964398415.1). Lineage (GTDB taxonomy): Bacteria > Myxococcota_A > Polyangia > Polyangiales > DASUME01 > DASUME01. The sequence continues at coordinate 12,881 of CAYNOM010000046.1, forward strand.
AGGGAGGGAAGTTGTCATCGCGCTCGAGCAGCACGGGGATGGGCCGCGCGAGCCGGCGCATCGTGTAATCGAATAGCGCGTAGGTGCCCTCGCAGATGGGCTCCGCGTGCGTGTCGATGCGAAAGCCGTCCGGTCGCACGTAGTGCCCCGCGATGTGCAGCTGCACCACGCGCTCCATCGGGATGCGGTCGATGAACGCACGCGGGTCGAAGCCGTGATTCTGGGAGTTCACGAAGACGTTGTTCACGTCGAGCAACAGACGTGCATCGGCGCGCTCGAGCACCTCGACCAAGTGGCAGACCTCGTCCATCGTGCTCCCCGGAGGGGTTGCGTAGAAGCTCACGTGCTCGATGGCAATTGGAGCTCCCAGCGCATCTTGCGCCTCTTTGACGCGATCGACCGCCACCTGGATCGACTCGCGATTGAGCGGAAGCGGCAATAGATCGTGGGCAAACTGGCCGTCGATGCCGGAAAAGCACAGGTGATCGCTGTGCCACGGCACACGGAGCTCCTCGAGCATGCGACGCAGGGCGCGAAGGTACGCGCGATCGAAGGGCTCCACGCTACCGAAGCACATCGTAAGGCCATGGGTGAGGATCGGGAAGCGCGCGCGTGCCGTAGCGAGCAGCGTCTCGTAGCGTCCGCCTCGCCACAGGTAATTCTCGGGATGCACCTCGAGCCAGCGCAGCGCAGCGGGCGTCTCGTCGAAGACCGCCTGCGCGATCGGATGGCGAAGCCCGAGGCCGATTCCTTCGATCATGTCTCGCTCCATCACGTCTCCGCACAAAAAAAACGCCGCGACTCTCGCCGCGACGCTCGCACCGCACGCAGGGTTGCGCCGGTTCAGCGGCTCACTTGGAGCCGCCGCAGGAGCCGCCGCCGCAGGAAGACTCGCCGCCACCCTCGGCTGCGCCCTCTTCCGCTGCGCCCTCTGCACCCTCGGCAGGCGCTGCACCCTCGGCGCCGGCGGCACCGCAGGAGCCCTCACCACCGCAGGAAGCCTCGGCACCGCTCGCCTCGGCAGCGCCCTCCGCCTCAGCAGCCTCGCCCTTGCCGCCGCACGCGGCCAGGCTCAGACCAAGCGTTGCCGCCGCCATCGTCAGAAACTTCGCACGCAACTTGGAATCCATGGATGCCTCTCTCTCCGAGTTCTCTCGGCTCACTCGCCCGGGTGCGCACGGAACTGGGTGCCTCCCCCGACAGCGGCTGGAACTTAGCAAAGGCTTCGTGATTTTGAAAACAAAGAAACGCCGCGATTTGCCGTTCGGACGGCTCACTCGCCCCACTCGGCCACGGGCAACTTGCACTCGTCCGAGGTGATCCCAGCCGTGAGCGAGCAAAGACTGAGACTGCCCTGATCATCCGGGCTGAAGTGCAGATGCACGCCGCGCAGCGGCTCGAGCGGCAAGTACGCCTCCATCTCGCCCACCTGATCGAACGTCGTATTGCCGGTGAGAAAGCCCGCGCAGAGCAGATCCTCGGTGACGTCGATGTTCATCGTGATGCCGTTCATCGCCAGCTCGAGCATCGTGTACTCGTAGTCAGCCCCCCAGATCGGCATTTGAAAGTAGCGTCCCATGGCCTGCGGCACGTACTGCGCCGGGTAGGCGAGGCGACGCGAGCCGTCAGGGTTGGTCGACAGCACCGCCGGGATGTCGTGGGGGTCCCAAGCGCCATTCTCGTTCCACCTCTTCCCGCCGGCCTCGAAAGGCCCCTTGGCGAAGTAGAAGCTGCCGTCGGTGTTGGGCAGGCCGAGGCCCGACTTGATGATCACCGGACCGTCCTCATTGGAGCTGAGCTCCATGATCCAGTTGTAGCGATCCTCCTCGATGGCCGTCTTGTTGGTGGTGGTCACGGTCTGCTGACCGAACACGGGCGGGGTCATCATGCTGATCCCCGTGAGCTTGAACCCGGGCTTGTCGACCTGCGTCTCCACGCGCTCGCAGCAATGCTCGGTCTTGCCCTCGGGCGTGACGGAGTTGACCGGACACAGATCCGAATCTCCACGCCCCGCAAGGCTAGGGCGTCCGGGCGTGCCCTGATCGCTGATCTTCACCGCCTGCAGGGCGAAGGTGCCGAGGATCTGCCACGCGTCGCAGTCGGGCACGTTCGGATCACTCGAATCGGGATCGCAGCCGCCCTTCTCACAGCCTTCATCCGTGCAGTGCGAATCGGGGTAGACGATCTTGCTCTTGGCGGTCTTGCCACCGGCACCGCTGCCCGAGCCGTTGCCGCCATTCGAGCCCCCGTTGTCGCCGTCCGCGTCGCCCTCCTCCGAGCCGCAACCCATCGCAAGACAAGCACCCAAAACCAGTGACAGAAATAAGCGTCGCATGACCCACTCCTGGTTGCGCCCCCACAGGCGGAGGCCATTCCCGAAACAAACTGGAAGCCTTCGTCGTAGCAAAACCCGCTTCGAATTGACAGTGTTTACCCGCGGTGGGAGCCTGACCCGGGGATGCGGCCCGAGCCCAGGCGAGTTACGTTCAGCAGTCGGGGGTAGTCGCGACCCGTTCCACCTCGCCTGTAACGTCTGCTAGCCCCCGTTGCACCATGCCGCCCTCTGCCAGCGTGTCCCTTGATTCCCTCGAGCTGACGATCCCCGAGCGCGTCGTCGGCGTGTGCATGTGGGCGCCCGGCGTAGCCTGGCTCACGTCGATGCTGAGCACGCTGATGGTGGTGCAGCGCTTCGTCCCGCCCGAGCGCGTCGACTGGCTGACCCGCGTCTACTCGTACGGGCAGGTGCGCGCCGCCCTGGCACACGTGCGAACGTCGGTGCACCCCGAGGTCGATCCCAACAGCGTATACATGTTCGCGCAAAACCACGTGAACATGCTCGACCACTGCGTTTCCTACCACGTGACGCCACACTTCAAGCAGGGCGTCGAGCTCGCCTCACACTTCGACATCCCGTTCTACGGCTGGTTCATGAAACAGCGCGGCACGATTCCGGTCGATCGCGAGGCACCGCCCAAGCAGGCCCTGAAGCAGCTCACGGAGGGGATTCGACGTGAAGTCGCGCGCGGCCACTCGCTGCTCGTCTTCCCCGAGGGCACGCGCACGCGGGACGGAAGAGTGGGCCCCTTTCAGACCGGCCTGTTCCGCATCGCGCACAAGCTCGAGCTGCCGATCGTGCCCGTGGCAGTCACCGGCATGTTCGAGGTCATGCGCAAGGGTGCTCCTTACATTCACCCTGGTCGCGAGGTCACGGTGCACGTCGAAAAGCCCATCGAAACGCGGGGCATCCCGAAGAGCGCCATCGCCGAGCTCACCCACGAGGTGAGGCGCGTGATCGCGGCACGCGTGGACGCCTACTACGAAAACCGAACGTCGCCCGCGGGCGCGTTGTCACCATCCAGCGAGCGCACTTGAGCGCGGGGGATACGTTGCAAAGCCGCACGAAGAACACGAACCAGAAGAAGCGCGCGAGAAAGACCGCCCAGCCGAGCAGACAGCGCGAAGCCGAGAGCCTCACGCTGCCCAAGGCCAAGGAGCTCTTGTCCGGCATGGAGAGCGAGCTCAAGCGCCAGATGAAGGGGCTCAGACAGCCGGGCGAGCCGAAGCCTTTCTATCTGTCCTACCTCATGCACGCGCGCGAGGGGCTCACGGTGTGGGGCCGCTACGGCTCGGTGTTCCGCTCGGAGCCCTCGCGCGAGTCCGACCTCTACGCGGAGGTGCGCGTCGGCTCCCATCGCGTGGACAACTCCATCGATGGCGGCCTCACCTCCGACCTCGCCCAGCGCCAATCGTACAACTGGATCGAAGGCCCCGAAGACCTCGACCCCGAAGTGCTCCGCTACGCCTTCTGGAAGCTCACGCAGCACAAATACGACGAGGCCCTGCAGGAGTACTACGAGAAGAAGAAGATCCTGGTAGAGCAACACCTGCCCTACTCGGGCAAGAGCTTCAGCACCGAGCCAAAGCTCAAGCTCTACGAGCCGGTGCGACCCGTCAGCCTGCCCAAGCGCAAGTGGCAAGACTTCGTGCGTGAGACGAGCGGCATGTTCCGCGAGCATCGCTTCATGCTCGACCCCTACGTGCAGATCCGTGGCGTGAACAAGATCCGTCTGTTCGTGAACAGCGAGGGCACGAAGTTCATCTGCCAAGACACCTACTACGAGGTGGTCATGCAGGCCTGGCTGCTCGGCAAGGATGGCGTGCATCTCGAGACCACGCGCAATTTCTACGGACGCGATCCGGAGATCGTGCCCGACAAGCGCAAGGTACGCGCCGCCATCGACGAGATGGCCGACGAGCTGACGCAGCTGGCGCAGGCCAAGCCCCTCGACCCCTACGCGGGCCCTGCCCTGCTCGGCGGGCACGCCACGGGCTTGATCTTCCACGAAGCGATAGGCCACCGCCTCGAGGGAGAGCGCATGGGCTCGCGCAGCGAGGGCCACACCTTCGCGACCAAGCTCGGTCAACGCATCCTGCCCGAGGGTGTGGACGTCGTCGACGACCCGACGCTGACCCACTTCGCGGACAAGCCATTGCACGGACACTATCGCGTCGACGACGAGGGCGTGCGCGCGCAGCGTGTGCAGCTCGTCGAGGATGGTGTGCTCAAGAGCTTCCTCAGCAGCCGCTCGCTGGTCGCAGGCTCACGCCGCAGCAACGGGCACGCGCGTCACGAGCGCTTCCAAGATCCCATGGCGCGCATGGCGAACCTCATCGTCACCTCGCGCAAGCAACACACCTGGGAAGAGCTGAAGCGCATGCTGTGCGAAGAGACGAAGCGCCGCGGCCTGCCCTATGGCCTGATCATCCGCGGCGTTTCCGCCGGTGAGACGCGCACCGACCAGTACGACTTCCAAGCCTTCAAGGGCATCCCCACAGCCGTCTACACGGTCGATCCCGACACGGGCAAAGAAACCCGCGTCCGGGACGTGAGCTTCATCGGCACACCCCTCGCGGTCATGCAGCGCATCATGGCCTTCGGTCAGGACGCCGCGGTCGACAACAGCTACTGCTACGCGGAGAGCGGCGCCGTGCCCGTCGCCACCGTCGCGCCGTCGATGCTCGTGGGTGAGCTCGAGCTGCAGCGTGCGAGCACACGTCGCTACAGGCCCGCACGTCTGCCCATGCCTCCGATGCGCGGACACTGACGGATTTCGCGTCTCCAGCCTGTTATGATCCCGCAAGGGATGGACGACGAGCTTCACAAGCTGGAGGCGCGCGTTCGTGAGCTCGAGCAACGCCTCGTGCACGCGGACAAGCTCGCCTGCATCGGCCAGATGAGCGCGGGCATCGCGCACGAGATCAACAACCCCGTCGCGTACGTGCTCGCCAACCTCACCTCGCTCGCCGATCTGCTCGACGAGCTCGAGGCAGCTGGGCTTGACGAGGGGGCGCGCCAGGCCCTGAGCGGCGCAAGAGAGATCCTCACGGATTGCACGGGCGGCGTAGAGCGCATCCGGCGTGTCGTCTCC
>CAYNOM010000047.1:0-18179 GCA_964398415.1 uncultured Polyangiales bacterium
CGTGGCCACCGCAGGCGGCCGGCCACGGGCCTCCGTACGCTCGCCGTGAGTCGCGTGCACCAGCGTTCGAACGATCGCGCGCGACCGCTCCCGACCACGACCACGCTCAGGACCACCGCACCCGTGCGAGATGCGCGTCATCCACCGGCAAAGAGCGGGTCCACCGCAGGCGGCCGGCCACGGGCCTCCGGACAAGCCGCGTGAACCCGCGACCGCGATCACTCCGCTCTATTCGGCTGGGTGGAGTGGCGCGGGCGGCGCGAGCGAAGCCCGGCGGATCTGGTCGCTCGTCATGCGCGAGCCGTCGTGGCTGAAGCCTGGCTTTCCAAAAATGTAACCGAGCTTGTTCAGAAGACCGGGGGCCCGCTTCACATCGTCGATCATCGACGCCCACTCGTGAAAGGCGATGCGCACGGGGTGGAAGGTGTCGAGGTTTTTGGTGATGCCGTACTCGGGCGGGTCGTCCTCGCGTTCTTCGACGAACGTGCCGAACAGCCGATCCCAGAGGATTAACACGCCGCCGTGGTTTCGGTCGAGGTAGCGCGGGTTGACCGCGTGATGCACACGATGATGCGACGGCGTGTTGAAGAGCCACTCGAGGGGCCCGAGCTTGGGCACCGCCTGGGTGTGAATGAAGAACTGGTAGACGAGGCTCACGCCCTGCTGCAGCAGGATCATCTCCGGCGAGAAGCCGAGGAGCGGCAAGGGCAACCAGAAGATCCACATCAGGTAGGGTTGGGTCCACGACTGACGCAGGGCGGTCGCGAAGTGGTAGTGCTGACTCGAGTGGTGATTGACGTGGCCGGCCCAGAACAGACGCACCTCGTGGTTGACGCGGTGCGAGACGTAATAACAGAGGTCTTCCGCGAACAAGAGCGTAAGGTAGCCGAAAGGCCCCGCCTCGATCGTGAATAGCCGATGCGCGTAGAGCGCGCTCAACACCCACAGAAAGGCGAGCTGATACGGAATCCCGACCACCACGGCGCCGATGCCCATGGCGAGGCTCGCGGCCGTGTCACGTCGCTCGTAGGTAGGCGGACGGTGATGACGAGTGTGCAGCTGCTCGAGCACGATGGAGAGCACGAACACCGGAATGGCATAGACGATCAGCGCGTCCATCGACGACCTCCTACGAACGGACCGCCGCCGGCTGGGCCCCGGCGAGCGCGGCGAGCACCAGCGTCTTCAGCCGAACGAGCGCGGCGTCACCCGTGGCGCCCGCGCCAAACCCCTCGATGACCATGCCCTCCATCGCGCACATCAAAAGCTCGATGAAGCCGTCGAACACGGGATCACTCGCTGCGCGCGGAAACAGCGCTCTCGCCTCGGAGAGCAACGCGGCACGATGTGCCCGCACCACCGGCTCGAGCTGCTGGGCCAGCTCGCGATCCGTGCGCGCGGCGATGTACAGCTCGAACCCGGCGATCAGCCGCGGCCCCGTGAAGATGCTCCAGAGCAGATCGAAGGCCGCCTCAGGCAGGTGCTCGTCCGCAGGCAAGCCCGCAAAGTCGCGCCGATAGCCGGCGACGAGCTCGGCGAAGAGGTGGGCGACGGCCGCGCTCAACAGCGCAGCCTTGGTGGGGTAGTGCTTGAACAGCGCCCCCTGGGACACCCCGGCGCGCTGCACGATCTCCGTGGTGGTCGTGCGCGCGTAGCCGAGGCGCACCACGCAATCGAGCGTGGCCTCGAGCAGCCTGTGCTGCGTGTCGTCGCGCCGCTCCTTCTGGGTGCGTCGACGCGCGCTCGGGGCCAAGGGGGCTTGGGGCATGGGCTGCACTCTAGGCCGCACCAAAGAAAGTGACAAGTCGCTTTCTAAGTTACTTCTCGGGAAGGAGGCCCGCTCTGATACCCTAGGAGCGTGTCGCAGACGCCGTTGCGGGACCTCGAGCTTCTGATCCGAGCCAGTCACCCTCTGGTGCTGCTCGACACCGACGAGGAAGACCGGGCGCGGGCCTTTCTCGACCACGCGGTGGATCACTTGGGCCTGCCGACATTCCGCTGGAACGCAGCGATGGGCTTGAAGCGCATCGGCGAGGCCCAGCCCGTCTACGGCACCCAGCGCCTCGACGGCTGCCTCGATCACATCGCCTCCTCGGGCGCGACGCGCGTGCTCTACCACCTCGAAGGCGCGGTCGAGCTGTTCGACGATCCCGATCGCACGGCGAAGCTCGTGGGACTCTGCGATCAGCTGGCACCCCTGCACTCGACGTTGCTGATGAGTGGTGCTGCGAGCGCACTGCCCGCCCGCATCCAGCGTCGCGCCACGCGCGTAACGCTCGAGCCACCGAGCGACCAGGAGTATTACCGCTTCATCAACGGCATCCTGGGCGAGCTGCGAAAACGCCAACCCGTGCGCATGGATCTCGACGCCGAGCAGGCCGCAAAGCTCGTTGCGAGCGTGCGTGGGCTGACCTTGTTCGAGGTACGCAAGATCGTGACCCAAGCCATCCTGCGCGATGGCCAGCTCGGTCCCCACGATCTCGAGTTCGTGCTCGATGCCAAGCGCGACGTCGTGCAGCAGAGTGGCGTGCTCGAATACTACGCCGCCGAGCAGGGCCTCGACGACATCGCCGGTCTGTCGCGGCTCAAGCACTGGCTGTCGCGCCGGGCCCCCGTGTTCGACGACCCGTCACGGGCCGAGGCCTTCGGCCTCTCCGCACCGCGCGGCCTGCTCTTGCTGGGCGTGCAGGGCTGCGGCAAGAGCATGTGCGCCAAGGCCGTGGCACGCGCGTTTTCGCTGCCGCTCCTGCGCCTCGATCCGTCGCGCCTGTACAACAAGTATCTGGGTGAGAGCGAGCGCAACCTGCGCAAGGCCATCGCCGTCGCAGAACGCCTGTCCCCGGTCGTGCTCTGGATCGACGAGATCGAGAAGGTGCTAGGTCCAAGCAAGGGCGAAGACACGGGTGCCTCGCAGCGCATCTTCGGCTCGTTTCTGACCTGGCTCGGCGAGAAGCGCGCGGGCGTGTTCGTGATCGCGACGGCCAACGACATCACGAGCCTGCCACCCGAGCTCTTGCGCAAGGGCCGCTTCGACGAGATCTTCTTCGTCGATCTCCCCACGGCCGAGGTTCGTGCGGAGATCCTCGCGCTGCATCTCGCGAAACGCAGGCGCGCCCCCGAAGGCTTCGACCTCGATGCGCTCGCCGCGTTGACTGAGGGCTTCAGCGGGGCTGAGCTCGAGCAGGTGGTGGTCGCAGCGCTCTACGCGGCCTTCGCCGACAGCACCGAGCTCGACGAAGCCCACCTGCGCGACGAGATCGCCATGACCCAGCCGCTGTCCGTAACGATGGGTGAGCCCATCCTCGCCTTACGCTCCTGGGCCAAGGGCCGCACCGTCCCGGCCGACTGAGCACAGCTCCCAGACAGGCGCTTCAGCCGTCGTCGTCGCTCCAGTCGTCGTCCTGATGACGACGCTCGCTGCGACCAGGGCGTCGGCCGCCATCACGAGCGCCGGCAGGTGCACCGGGAGGATCGCCAAATCCGCCGCCGCCACCACCACCAAAGCCGCCGCCATTGCCGCCGCCGTAGCCGCCACCGCCTCCGAAGCTGCGACCGCCGCCACCGCCGCCGAAGCTGCGACCACCGCCGCCACCGCCAAAGCCGCCGCCACCGCTACTGCCACCGCCGCCGTAGCCGCCACCGCCGCCGCCGAAGCTGCGACCGCCGCCACCGCCACCGCCACCGCCGAAGCTGCGACCGCCACCGCCACCGCCGCCACCGAAGCTGCGACCGCCGCCACCGCCACCGCCGCCACCGAAGCTGCGACCGCCGCCGCCGCCGCGTGGGCGATCCTCGGCCTCGTTCACGCGCAGCGGACGACCCCCGAGCATGGCGCCGTTGAGCTGCGAGATCGCGGCTTGCGCCGCGTTGTCCGATCCCATGGTCACGAACGCGAAGCCGCGGGCGCGGCCCGTTTCTCGATCCGTCACGACGTGCACGTCGGACACTTCGCCGACCCCTTCAAACGTTGCCCGCACGTCGTCTGCCGTCGCACTGAACGGCAGGTTTCCCACATACAGTCGCTGGCCCATGTCTCTGCTCTTCTCGTTCCGGCTCCGCGTGTCCGTGTCTTTCCTCGATCAACCTGCCGAACCGGAGCCGTGCTCGAGAGGCGCCCGCGACGATCGACTCAAAACCATGTCTCCCGTCGCATCCACGCGTCGCGTCGCCTGTTTCCCGAGCCGCGGAAGAGAGAGCTGCGCCTCAGATACCGAACGAAACGTGAACAAAGAAAAGATAGGCGAGCCCCTACCCCCATGGCAAACGGGAAAAAGCGCGACTTATGGCGCATTCGAGGTCGGGTTCGGGCAGCGGGCCGAGGGCTGCATTGGCGCGGTCCGTGCAGTAATGCTGGCCGAAGCGGGTGCTGGCGACGATCCACGCGAGCCCTGGCTCGTGCCTTCGCCGCAGCACCTCCGGCCAACCACAACGGCGAAACTCCAGGGGAACTCCGAGCTTTCGCGCGTATATCGCGGCCAGCTCGACGAACGAGAGCTCAGCGTCCGCGATCTGGAGGGGCCCGCACTCCGGCCGGCGCGCGAGGCAACGTCGCACGGCCTCGGCCACCCCCTCTACGCTGGCCAGACTGACTCGCCGAGCGGGGTTCGCCGAGGGGACGAGCGGGATGCCCGCTCCGGACAGGCAAGCTCGCATGGCGGGGCTGATCACGTCGCCGGGGCCGAGCACCACGGGCGGGCGCAAAAACGTGTAGGGCGCACCGAGGCTCTCGATGACGCGCTCGGCCTCCGCCTTGGTGCGCATGTAGGGTAAGCCGAGACCGAGACCGAAACGTGGCATCGCCTCGCGGCGCTCATCGCCGACGGTGAAAGGCCCGTACACCGCCACGCTGCTCAGGTGCACGAGGTGTGAGATGCCGTGCTGCCGCACCCAGCGCGCGAGGTGACGGGCCGCACCCACGTTGACGGCGCGCATCACGGCGAAAGGAACACGCGGCTCGACCAAGCCCGCACAGTGCACGACCGCATCGAAGGGCCTCGGCAGGGCGTCGACGGCCCGCGCATCGGTGAGATCGACATGCAGCTCGCCCTCGCGTGCGACACGCGCAAACACGGTCCCGAGCACGTCGTGACCGGCCACGACGAGCGCTCGAACCACATGGGCCCCGATGAAGCCGTCTGCACCGGTCACGAGGACACGCATGGCCGAGGTCTACCACGCGCACGCCACCTGTAGGACTCGATGCCGAGGGACGAACCCGTCTAGAATCGAAGGCCATGCTCAACCTCAGCGCCGATGCGACGCTCGCCGAAAAGCAGATGCGGGCGATCATCTTCTATCTCACGACCTTTGGTCACATCGACGGCGACTTCGACGTGACCGAGCGCGCGTTCGTCAAGAACTACATCGAGAAGCTCGTCGCCCATCGCGTGAAAACAGGCGCCAAAGACGTGGCCGAGTCGGTGCAAGCCGAGCTCACCGCCAAGTACACCGCACACTTCCACGAGGTCTTCGAGGGCATCGACGCCGAGGTGAAAGAGCTGTTCAGCGAAGCCGTGGCGCACGACGAGAACCACGATCAGTTCGTGCATGGAAAGCTCAAGCTGCGCTGCTTCGAGATCTTTCAGAGCTTCGAGCGTGCAGGCCAAGAGCAGCTGATGGAGACCATCGACCATCTGATCATGGCCGACGGCGAGGCCCATCCCGCCGAGGTGAAATTTCGAGCGGAGCTCGCGCAGCTGCTCGAGGCCGAGCTCGACATCGAGCTGATCGAGGGACCCTCACGCCCTTCGATGATGATCAGACCACTCACCCGCATCGACTCCGGCAACAAGAGCCATCCCTTCTTCGCGCAGTTCGAGCACCACTACTCAGGGGATCCGGATCGGATTCAGCGCCAGCTCGCTGCCGACCGGGAGGTGGTGCGGCGTGCGATTGCGACGCTGCAGGCGCAGCGCGCCGCGGGCAAGGGCAAGCTCGAGGGCAAGAAGACGGTCGACGACCTCGCGGGCCAGGACGAGCTGCTCGACGGACACGTGCAGGTGTGCCCCGCCAAGCCTGGCCGCCGCTACGACCTGACCATCCTCGGCGATCTGCACGGTTGCTACAGCTGTCTCAAGGGGGCGATCACCCAGGCGCGCTTCTTCGAGAAGGTCGCGGCCTACAAGGCCGACCCGGAGAACGCCCCGTTCCCGAAGCTCGTGTTCCTCGGCGACTACATCGACCGCGGCATCTTCGGCTTGAACGGCGTGCTGCGCGGCGTCTTGCAGATCTTCTGCACCGCACCCGAGCACGTGGTGGTGCTGCGGGGCAATCACGAGTACTTCGTCGAGTTCAAGGGCAGCGTCTACGGCGGGGTGAAGCCGTCGGAGGCGATCGACATGCTCAAGCCCCTCGTGCCGATGGACGTGTTCAAGGACTACATCGAGTTGTTCGAGACGCTACCCACGCTCTACCTGTTCGACCGCACGGTGTTCGTGCACGGGGGCATCCCGCGCGATCGCCTGTTCAAAGAGCGCTTCTCGGATCTGTCGAGCTTGAACGACTCCGACATGCGCTTTCAAATGATCTGGAGCGACCCCTCGAGCGCCGACGTGATCCCCGCCGAGCTGCAGGAGCAGTCCGCACGCTTCGCCTTCGGACGCCTCCAGGCCCAACGTTTCCTACACAAGCTCGGCTGCCACACCTTGATCCGCGGACACGAAAAGGTGATCGAGGGCTTCCGTCGCGTCTATGACGAGCCCGGTCTCCTGCTCATCACGCTGTTTTCGGCGGGTGGCTCCGACAACGACGACCTTCCTCCCTACTCGGCCTATCGCGGCGTGACGCCCGCGGCCCTCACCTTGCTGCACGAGGCCGGGGAGTCGCACCTGACGCCCTGGGAAATCGACTACAAGCCCTACAACGACCCCGAGCGAAACGCCTTCTACAAGACGCCGCCCGAGCTGCCCTTCGGCGGCTGAAGATCGAGCGAGCACCACGGACGCTTCCGCGTGCGTCCGAGTCTTACCGTCTGCACTGTCCGTAGTCGGGATCCACGTAGAGCTCGTCGCGGCAGCTGCATGGAAAGATGCCTGGGTTGTAGGTGAACCTCGTCGTGTAGGTCTTACTGCCGCCGCAGCCTGGAGGCGTAACCTCGAACTCGACTCGCGTGTCGTGCGAGTAATGGGGCCGCCAGATCTGGATGTCGTCGGTCTCGCGGATGAACTCGAAGTAGCGGCAAGGCTCGGTGGCGCCAATGTGGCTGGGTTCGACGGCGCAGCGGATCACCTTCCAGCCTTCGACGTTGCCGTAGGCCCTATCGACCCCCTCGACCCCGTCGTCCAGGTAACAGTAGCGGCCGGGAGTGCGAGGACCGACTGGCTCATCGATCTGCCCCAACAGCGACTCGCCGTTGTAGAAGCGCACCTGAACCCGAGCGCCCGGCCCCAAGGAGTGGATGGCACCCCGATCCGAGTAGACGAGGTCCACACGTCCGCGGCCTTCATAGAGGTGTCGAGAGAAGCCGATCCGGTAGTGGTCGGGCGGTAGCAGAAGCAGCGGGCAAAAGTCGTCGGTATAGATGCGGGCTTCCGGAGTATAGGGGCCAGCGCAGCGTTCGGCGGCCTGCGATGCAGTCAGGCCCTCAGCGTCGGCATCCTGCATGCACGCGCGACCTTCTTCCGGGAGTGAGATGTGGTTCAGCGCCTTGACCCGGGCGTAGGCGCCACGCGACGCGCTGACCCAGTAGTCGGGCCCGAGGTTGAGGGAGGTCTGCCAGTAATACCAGCGACTGCCGAACATGGGGATCACAAACCCGTCTGCCGCGCTAGAGCGCGTCGTGCGCACCGTGTCCCAGCGAAGCTGGCGCTGATTCCAGGCCTGGAGCGTGATCGGCGCGTCCCCGCTGCTGTAAAAGCCTTCGGCAGCAAGGGGCGCCCCTCGGTCGCTCACGACCTGGCCGTCATAGGGCGCCAGCATACAGGCGGAAGTCAAAAGGACAGCGATGCATAGAAGGACGCGGGGCATGTGGGGTTTCTCCGTGAACCGGTCATCGATGGGGGGCCCTAGCGACCTAGCCTCGCCGCCGATGCTCTCCTCTTTGCGGTCGCGCTGGCCCGTTTCGACATCCGCACAGAGAAAAGTGACCATGTTTCACGGCAGGTGCCTCGAGACGTCTCTTCTCGCCCGTTCGCGGGCACGACGGCCACGTGCTGCGCGCGTATCGGCTTGAGCCGTGCGCGCCCATGCCCCATGTTCGCCGGCATGAGTCGGTCGAAGGTTCCCGAGCCGGTGCTGCGCGAGCAGTTCGTCAGAACGGAAGAGCAAACAGAAGAGGCCGAGGCCCACGTGCGGGGTCTATTGGGCTACCTCGGCGAAGATCCAAACCGCGAGGGCTTGCTCGACACCCCCGCCCGCGTGGTGCGCGCCTTCGCAGAGCACTTCGCGGGCTACGGCCAAGACCCGGGCGAGTACCTCGAGAAGACCTTCGAGGAGGTAGAGGGCTACGACGAGCTTGTGCTGGTGAGCGACATCGAGGTGCTCAGCCACTGCGAGCATCACATGGTGCCGTTCGTAGGTCGCGCGCACGTGGCCTACATCCCGAACGGGCGTGTCGTGGGGCTCAGCAAGCTCGCGCGGGTGGTCGACGTCTACGCGAAACGCCTGCAGGTCCAGGAAAAGCTCACGAAGCAGATCGCAGACGCCATCCAGGTTCACTTGCAGCCCCAAGGCGTGGCGGTGATCATGCAGTGTCAGCACTTTTGCATGTGCTACCGAGGCGTGAAGAAGCCCGGTTCTTGGACCACCACGAGCAAGCTTCACGGGGTGTTCTTGCTCGACTCGGCCGCGCGCATGGAGCTTCTGACGTTGATCGGCATGAAGCGTCAGATCGGCGGACAGGGAGATTGAAGTGACCCACGTCGCAGCAGTGGACATCGGCACCAACTCGGTGCGCCTTCTGATTACAGACGGGGCGGGCAAGGAGCTGTGCCGCGAGATGCAGATCACCCGCCTCGGTCAGGGCGTCGACGTCGACGGCGCGCTCGCGTCCGACGCCATCGCGCGCACGGTTTCGGTGCTCGAGGCCTACGGCGCGCGCATCCGGGAGCATGGCGCAACGCGCATCCGCGCCACGGCCACGAGCGCGGCACGCGACGCTCGAAACCGTGAAGCCTTCTTCGACGCCGCCGAAAAAGCGCTGGGAGCGCGGCCCGAGCTTCTGCCTGGCGAAGAGGAAGCGCGGCTTTCCTTCGCGGGCGCCACCTTCGGCCTCGATCCGCACGAGGGGCCCTTTCTGATCGTGGACATCGGCGGCGGCTCGACCGAGCTCGTGGTGGGCACGACCGAGCCCGAGGCGCTCATCTCGCTCGACATGGGCTGCGTGCGTATGACCGAGCGCCACCTCGTGAGCGATCCTCCGACCGCAGCCGAGATCGAGAGCTGCTTTGCGGACATTCGACGGCTTCTCGAGAGAGCGCGCAACACGCTGCCCACCAGCAAGGCCAAGAAGATGATAGGCCTCGCTGGCACCGTGACGTCCCTCGGCGCCATGGCCCTCGGGCTTCGGCACTACGACGCGAGCCGCACCCACGGCATGACGCTCACGCGCGACCGCGTGCAGGCGCTGTTCGACGAGCTCGCGTCGGTCGACCTCGAGACGCGGCGCACGCTGTTGTCCGAGCCGAAGCGCGCCGACGTCATCGTGGGAGGCGCCGCAGTCCTGCTCACGCTGCTGCGCGAGCTCGACATTCGCGAGCTCACGGTGTCGGAGACCGACATCCTCGACGGCCTCGCGGCCTCCTTGCGCTGAGCGCGCGAGGGAGGCTCGAGAGCTGTCCCGAAATAGGCTGCGGCAGCTCTTCAAAGGATGCGGCGATCGAGCACGTCGTAGGCCTCGACCTTCGCGCGCCGCGCGGGCGACTCGGCGTAGAGCACGCGAGGCATCACGTATACGTGCGCATCACCCTTGTCGCCATCCGGGAGCTGTACGCTCAGGGGCTCGAGCAGGGGCTCCGCGAAGCCGAGCTTCTCGGGCACGCGCGCGCTCTTCTGGTTGCGCACGTCGCAACGGATCTCGATCGTCTCGAGCGCCTCGATGTCGAAGCCCACGCGGATCAGCGCGGCGGTGACCTCGGTCGCAAGCCCCCTGCCCTGGTGCTGGGCGTGAATCCAGTAGCCGATCTCCCGCTCGTCGATGTCGCCACGCACGAGCCCCGCGCTGCCGAGAATCCGCGTCTCTTGCTTGTCGAAGATGCCCACCACGTACTCGACGCCGAGGTCGAAGTTGCCGCGCTGCGTCCGGAGCCAGGTGACTCGCTCCTCGAACGAGACCGGCTCATGGCGCGCCCAGGGCATCCACGGCACGAGCACCTCGAGGCTCTCTTCGATGGCCCGGCCCAACATGGCGGCATCGGACGGGGCGAAGCAGCGAAGGCGCGTGCGCTCTGTTTCGATGCGATAGGCGGGCCCTCTCTCAACGCGCATCGCGACAACGTAAAACAAGCACGAGCAGAAGAGAAGTGGCCTCACCGAGCGAAGAACACCGGGCTCGCCCAGGCCATTTCGCCATCCGTCTGCACGACGCGCGTGTAGACGTAGCGCCCTGACACGCGTGCCCGAAGCTGCCCCTCGTCCGCTGCGGGATGGCAGGCCGCGACCACGCCGTGATCGGTGATCAGCTCGATGCGGTCGATGGGGGAGGCCCCTATCGCGTGCACCTCGAGCTCGGCTTCGCGTCGGTCGTCGAGCATGCTGCCCATGGGCTGCCCATCCGCGCGCACGTCGAGCAGGATCTTGACCCCGCTCGTCGCGTAACAGCGCCGCCGCACGAGCGCCTCCATGATCGCCTCGCGCGTGCAACGTTCGGCCAAGACCGCGGTGAGCCCGGTGCGGTAGGGGTCGCGCTTTCGCGACTCGCCGTGGTGCCACAGAAGACCGTGGGAGTCGGAGGATGCGGTAAAGCCGAAGCGGTGGCCCTTCTTCAGCATGACGTCGGCGACTTGATCGCGAAGCTCGCCCCTTTGCCCTAAGGGATGCTCGGCATGCTCGTAGCAGCCATGACAGGAGCAGATCTCCCACAGCGGCTGTCCGGCTTCGTCGTGGCCCGCTTCGTCTGCGCCGGTCCAGCCGATGTGATGGGGCGATGCAAAGCCCCCGAGCTGACGCACGCGCGCGACCAGCTCGGCCCCTTCGGGCACGTCGTCGCGCGACACGATGGGAGCGCCTCGCGCTGGGTAATAGACGCACTTGTGCCCGGGACCTGGGTACATCTTGCCCGTCCATTCGTAAGCGTAGAGTGTCGCGAAGCGGCCGGGGTCGTCGTGGCGTTCGGCCACCTGCTGCAAGTACTCCCACTCGCCCGGACCGGTGCGCTTGCCCAGAAAAGCTTCGTGATCGGTCAAAGCCACGAAGTCGTCGCCGTAGCGCTGGCGCGCGCGCACGTAGGCCTCATCGGCGCTGCCGAGGCCATCGGAGTGGGCACTGTGCTGCTGGATGTCGCCGAACAGCGTGATGAGCCCGTGACGGCGCGCAGGATCGCGCGCGCGGTCGACGCGCCCGTGCGTTACGCAGCGAGGCGCACCAAGCTCGATCACGGCCGGCCTGAGCTCGGGCCTTTGGCCACGCGGCTGTGGCAACAGCTCGACCTCGATGGCCTGTCTCTCACGGCGCGCGATCACGATGCCCTGCCCGACGCGCGCCGCAGCGATGTGCCGACCCCGCGAGCCCCAGCTGCCGTCGCTGAGTGCGAGACGCGGCGAAAAGCCCGCATCGCTCAGATCTTGGCGGTAGTAGTCGTGCGAGCCCCGTCCGAAGAGCGCGAGCGCCCCGTCGTCGCCCAGCACGAGCTGGGGGAACTCGAACGACTGCTGCTCGCCCTCGCGATCTCTGTCTCGATCCGTCATCGGCGCCGAGGGCTCGTACACGCGGCCGTCGCGATCGACGAAGCGCAGGGCTATCCACTTGGCGACGTCTGGCTGGCCATCGTCCTCACGCACGTCGTGGTGAAACGCCACCCAAGCACCGTCCGAGGTCACGACGAGGGCGGGCGCTGCAGCAGAGCCCCGCGCACGAAACACGAGCACCCTGCGCCCGTCGGGAAAGGCGAGCCACACCTCGCTCGCCCCGTCGGGGAAGTCGATCCACACACGGTGACCTGCGCGCGTCTCGCACAGCTCGGCATCGCTGTCGTCGCTCACCTCGACGCTGTCGCCGCGCGTCAGGGCCACGATGCGCTGCATGGCAGGTCCGAGCTGCTCCTCCCCGAGGCTCCCATCCGCCGAGACCTCCACGCGCAACAGGTGCTCGGCAGCGTCTTGCCACGCGATCAACGACAGGCAGGCCGTGCCGTCATCACGCGACACGAGACGGGGACTGTGAAGATAGCGCTCGGGGCGCTGCGCGAGCCTGGGCATGGGTTGATCTTTCCGCGGCCCCTACGATTGTCCAGCCCCTCAGGGCCTGTAGGTGGAACTTCCTCGCGGGTCGTGCGTCAATCCGCTGCATGAATCGTTCACTGTGCATGTGTGGCACGGCGCTCCTGCTGAGCGCTTGTGCGTCGGGCCCCGCGGTGCGGACCTCGAAGGATCTGCCCGTGAAGAACGTGGTGCTCTACCGCAGCGGTGTGGGCTACTTCGAGCGCTCTGGCAGCTTCGAAGGCGACGCACTCGAGTTCGAGGTCAAGCAGGACGAGGTGGGCGACTTTCTCGCATCGCTCACCGCCGTCGAGCGCGGCGAAGGCTCGGTGAAGAGCATCTCCTTCGAGGTGCCCGAGCCGCCGGACGATCCGGAAGAAAAACCTGACGATCGCGTCGACGTGCGCCTGCACCTCTCGCGCGGCGGCCGCCACGACGTGAGCATCGCCTACGTGGTCTCTGCGCCGCTTTGGCGTCCGAGCTATCGGGTCGTGTTCGACGCCGAGAACGCCACGTTGCTTCAGGCCTGGGCCGTCGTGCAGAACACCTCCGGCGAAGACTGGAAGAACGTCAAGCTAGCGCTGACCACGGGTTCGCCCATCTCCTTTCGCTCGGATCTCGGCACGCCGCTCGTGCTCGATCGACCTCTCGTCAGCGACGAGGGCGATGTCGTCGCTTCCGTCCCGACGGCAGAGACCGCGCTGGCCCAAGACGAGGCCATGGCGATGGAGGACGCGCCCATGGGCGCAGCTGCTGCCGAACCGATGGCGGAGGAAGCAAGTCGGCGGGCTTCCGCGCCTCAGGCGCGCACGAAGCGCGCCATGCCCGCGGCACCCCCAGCTCCGATGACGGCCGGCGACATGGAGCGCACGGTGCGCTCGGCCAGCAGCATCTCGGTGCTCGGCGACAGCGTGACGCGCTACGACATCGACGGCCCCGTCACCGTGCCCGACGGTTAATCCACCATGGTGGCGATCCTGCCCCCGCGCGTGCAGGGCGAGCGAGCCCACCTGTTTGCGCCCGACCCCGGCGTGCCCCTCTCGCACCAGCATCCCTTCGCGGTCGCGAGGCTCAAAAACGCAACCGGCGCCGTGCTGGAGAAGGGCCCGGTGAGCGTGTTGTCGAGCGGCGCGTTTCTCGGACAGGGCGTGCTCGACACCTTGCCGCGCGATGCCAACACGTTCGTGCCCTACGCCCTCGACAAGACGTTGGTGGTCGAGCGGTCGGAGCACTACGGGCAGGAGCAAGGCACACTCGTGCGCATTCAGCGCGGCATGGTCACCGTAGAACGCTTCTCTCAGCGCACCACGAGCTACGCGCTACGCAACGGCGGAAAAGACGCGGCCAAGGTCTACCTGCGTCACGCGCGCTGGGGCGAGGCTGAGCTCGTCAAGCCTCCCGAGGGGACCGAGCTCACGCCCGGCAAGGCGCTGCTTCCCGTCAGCGTGCAAGGCAAGTCGAAACAGAAGCTCGACGTGGTCGAGCGCACCCCCGTCGAGGTGTCCTTCGGCTTCATGGATCAGCCCGCCGCAGACGCGGTCGAGCTGTGGCTGAACGGCCCCGCTGCAGACGCCGTGACCAAGGAAGCGCTGGAAAAGGCGCTCGCACTGCGCAAGGAGCTCGTCTCATTGCAGGAGACCATTCGCTCCTCCGAGCGCGAGCAAGCCGAGCTCGAGAATCAAGCCGAGGAGAC
Organism: uncultured Polyangiales bacterium; assembly: GCA_964398415.1. Classification (GTDB taxonomy): domain Bacteria; phylum Myxococcota_A; class Polyangia; order Polyangiales; family DASUME01; genus DASUME01. The sequence continues at coordinate 14,044 of CAYNOM010000047.1, forward strand.
ACGCAGCAATCTCAAGGCGATCGAGAAGGTGACGAGCGCCCAGGATCTGCGCACGCGCCTCGTGTCGCGCTTGAAGACGCTCGACACGCGCCTCTCCGAGCTCACGAAGCAGCTCGTCGAAGCCCGCACACGCAGCAGCGAGCTCGAGGTGCGGCTCCACGAAGCCCTCGAAGGCGTGACGCTCAGCGCGAAGAAGTGAAGAGCTGACGCAGAATCTCCCGTCGCGGCGCGGCCCAGCGGCACCCACTCCGCCACGCATCGCTTCGCACCGTAGAATCACTACGCCTTGTCGCGCTGCGTGGCGGCCTGGGCGCCGCTGGATTGCGCCGCTCGGTCCGATCTAGCGTCAGCTCTTGAGCACGAAGCACGAGCTTGGCTTGGGGTCCGCGCCGCAGCTCGCAGCGATGGGAGCGAGCGCGCGGCTTTCGACCTCGACCGCGTGACGCTCGCCCGAGTCATCGCTGAGCCACACGCGCACGCCGCGCTCCGTGGCCTCCTCAGCCTCGAGCGCAAGCGCATCGATGCGACGCTCGCCGTGCTGCATGCGCAAGAAGATCTCGGCTGCCTGTGCGCTCGGCGCGTAGTTGCTGCGCCCGCGCAGTCGCTCGACATCGTAGATCTCGCCTGCGGCATGGGCCGCGATCAGCGCGTCGACCTCGCTCACCTCCACGCGCCCGTAACACAGGCCCGAGGGTAAGACTACCAGGGTCGCCGCGAAGCGGTGCCCCGAGCCGAGCCGCTCGGCCAGGGCGTTGAACACGGGCATGCCCTGCTGCGCGCAACAGCGGTCGCGCTTGCCGTGCACACAAACGAGAAACCTGGGCTCGTCGATCGGGCGCGCGCCGGGGAGCTCTCCGCCGTTCGCGAAGGCGTCGAGATCGATCTGCTGCAGGGCGTCGTAGCCGTCGAAAAAAAGCTCGACCAGCTCGGAACGCGGTCCGTCGCTGCGCGCAAGCATCAGGCGCAGCGGCCCTGAAGTGCGCTCGGGCGTGCGCACGAGCTGCACGCGCGCGAGGGGTTGTTTGGCGGTGAACGCGCTCAGTCGCTCGACGACGGCGAGAGGCAGACCGCTGTCCTCGAGACCTTTCGGACCCCAGGCCTGTCGGACCTCGAGAACGACCCACAGGCGCGTGTGGGCAGCCGTGCCGTAGAGCGGCTCATGTGCGGCAAGGGATGCTTCGCGACAGAAGAAATTGGGCTGTTGCATGGGTTCGACGCGGAGTTGGCAGCGTGGTCGTCGAACGGTAGATCGAGCTGAAACGGAAGCACCAGTTGAAACACGCGAAGATGGTGCAGCATTCGCGACAGAAGCGCCAGTTGTGGGATAGCGCATTTCGATGCTCACCTTGCTCGTGCCGGATCGCGTCTGAGACACTTGGTGTCACAAGCTACCGACCGGGGGACGGGCTCTGCCCGTGGGTCGGATCAGACGGGGGAACGAGCATGCAGATGATGACACTGGCCCGCGTGGGCCTTCTGAGCGCCTTCGGTGCGCTGTTCGCGATGGGCTGCGGCGGTGATGGGGACAGCGGACCCAAGAGCTACGTCGGCGAGAGCACGATGTTCGTCGTGAAGGCCGGTGAGGCCGCAAGCGGCGAGGTCGGTGCGGTCAAGATCGATGTACCGAAGGGCGCCTTGGCAGAAGACACCGAGATCACGATCAAGGTCGAGGACAAGAAGGGCTACGCGAAGAAGGACGAAGACCTGCCGATCGACGTCTACGAGTTCGGACCGGACGGTCTGCAGTTCAATGCGCCAGTGACGCTCACCTTCGACCTCGCCGGGGTCAACCTCAAGAACAAGAAGGCCGACATCGTCTATCAGGATGACGACGGCAATTGGGTGAAGCTCGACAACACCAAGGTCGAGGGCGGCAAGGCCAAGGCCGACACCACCCACTTCACGCCCTTCACGATCATGCTCACGCTCACCGACGACGGCGACCTCGCACAGGGTGCCGGCCAGTGCGCCAACGATTTCACCGCCTGCGGCGGCGACCTGACGGGCACCTGGGAGTTCACGGGCTCCTGCGCAACGATCCCCGAGGGCGCCTTCGGTGGCAGTGATCCAGACAGTCCGTTCAACGACTGCACGGACAAGCCCACCGCCGGCTTCTCGATCGACATCACGGGCACCATCACGTTCAATGCCGACGGCACCTACGAGGGCGACCAGACGTTGAGCGTGCAGAGCACCGTCAGCATTCCGAAGTCGTGCCTCACCGAGGTGGCCATGGGTGAGCCGTTCACCTGCGACGACCTGAACGGCGACAGCGAGCCCCAGCCCGGCGAGCCCGTGTTCACCGACTCGGGTGACGCCTGCGTGCAGACGGGCTCCTTCAGCGAGGTCGACAACGGCGGCGGCACCTGGACCACCGAGGGCGGCCGTGTGTATCTCGACGAAGGCGCCACCGGTGACGCAACTTCGGATGCGCCCGCGGGAGGCACTAGCACGGTCGACACGGGCGCCGCGGAGGGCGGAGGGGCACCCGCACCTGCGCCGCGTGAGGCTGCCGTGCCCGGTTTGATCACCAAGCAGTCTGACCCGGCCGCGGACGAAGACATCGTCGAGTACTGCGTGAAGGGCGACACGTTGACGGTGCGCCATCGCGGCAGCGAGGGCGAGGTCATGGGCTACACGGCCAAGCGTAAGTGATGCGCCAAGCCAGCTCGTCCGCGAGCTGACCGCGCACGCCCGGCTGCCTCGTGGGCACGCCGGGCGTTTTTGCGTCTTACGCCCGGCCCCCCCCGACTTCAGCGCCGACGGCGCCAGAAGGCCCAGGCGACGAGGGCGAAGCCGAGGCCCCAGATCCCCGACGGGCCCCTACCGTTCACGGCGGTGACTGCACAGCCCCTGTTCGACCCCGACCGGCGCTCGGGTGCCGGAAAGTATGCCGCCGTAAAGGCCAGCCCCGGTGGATACACGGTGCACAGGCCCTCGTAGTCGTCGTCGGCCAGGGAGCGCTTGTTGGTGTCAGCCGCCTGGGCATCGCACCACATGGTGGAGTCGGGATCCTCGCTGTGGGCGAGGCCCAGAAAGTGCCCGGCTTCGTGGGTCGCCACGTTGGGCAAGTCGGTGACGTCCTGATCTCGCGGACAGCCACTTTCGGGGCACACGACGTAGGGGTCCATGCCGCCGTTGAAGTGCATGTCGGCGCCGAGGATGCGGCCGCTGTTCACGTCGTACCAGATGGCCGTGAGCGCGAAGGCCTGGCCGGGTAGCTCGAGGTCGAGCCACTCGGAGGACGGGAGGTGCGCGATGACGCTCTCGTTGGGCTCCGCGTCCTCGGGCCCCACAGTGAGGCTCGTGGTCTCTGCTGCGGCGCGGATGTCGAGGCCCACCGGCTCGCCAGCGCAGTCGACGTCTTGCCAGACGCCAAAGGCCTCGTCGAACACGTCGCGCAGGGCCGCATCGTCGAAGCCCGGAAAGCCGCGCTCATTGAACACATAGGTGATGCTGGCCTTGGGCCAGGCGAGCGGAAACCCCTCGGTGACGCACGTGTCGGAGCAGCTCGAGACCTGCTGCTCCGAGGTGGTGGTTTGGCAGTAGGCCTTGACCGTTGGGGGCCGCGCCACGAAACCGACGAGGAGACCCGTGCCGAGCAGGAGGGGAAGCTTTCGAACCATCGCCACGAGTCTAACCTGCCGGGGACCGCACCACTACCGTGTCACCCCATTGTGTGCTTTCTGAGCCGTGGCGCTTCGAGCCGCGGAGGGCTCAGCACAGCCGGACAGCTAGCCCATGGAGGACAGGCCGAGGCCCTGCTTCGCGACGATCCCGCGCATGATCTCCGACGTCCCCCCACCGATCGTCTCGTAGGTCGATACGCCCCAAAGTAAGCAGAGCTCGGGTGACGCAAGGGCCTCTTGTCCGCCGAAGTCGAAGGCCGCACGGACGATGCGCTGGCAGACCTCCGTGTGACGCACCTTGTTCGCCGCAGCCTCGACCACTGCCATCTCACCCCGCTGCATGGCCGAGATCACGAGCAGGGCCAGCATCTGTACCTCGAGCACCTGGGCCGAGAGCTCCGAAAGCACGCGCCGCACCGAGGAGTCGTCAAGCCGACCGATACGCCGCGCAAACGCGATCACGTCCTCCAAATCGCGCCGCACGCGTGCTGGCGGAAATTGGATGTG
>CAYNOM010000048.1:0-15417 GCA_964398415.1 uncultured Polyangiales bacterium
CGAGGGCTTGCTCATGGGAACAGGCCCACGCCCGAGAGCGCGAGCCCTTCTGGGAACCCGAAGCGCAGGTTGAAGCATTGTAGTGCCTGACCTGAGGCCCCCTTGACCAGGTTGTCGATGGCCGCCTGAGCTATCACGCGACCGGTGCGGGCATCGACAGCATAGGAGACGAGACAACGATTGCTGCCCTTGACCCAGCTGGTGTCGGGATTGACGCCCGGGTCGAGCACCGTGACGGAGGGCGACCCCTCGTACATGGCGCGCGCGAGCTCGGTAGCCGCCTGCGCCGTGAGCGCGCTGGTGAGGCGCGCGTAGGCTGTGGCCAGGATCCCGCGGATCATGGGCACGAGGTGGGGGGTGAAGGTGATGGTGACCGGCCGCCCCGCAAGACGCGACAGCGTTTGCTCGATCTCGGGTGTGTGCCGATGCAGGCCCCCGACCTTGTAGGCGCGAAAGCCATCGGCGAGCTGGGCGTATTGAGTGCTCTCGGAGAGCCCACGACCCGCGCCCGAGGCCCCACTCTTCGCATCGATGATGATGCTGTCGAGATCGACCACGCCGGCCTGGACCAGCGGAGCGATGGCAAGCGCGCTGGCCGTGGGATAGCAGCCAGGCACCGCCACGAGATCGCTACGCCGCAGAGCTTCGCGCTCCAGCTCGCAAAGGCCGTACACCGCGTGCGGAAGCAGGTCGACCGCGTCGTGCTCGCCGTACCAGGTGCGATAGGTCTCGAGCTCGGTGAGGCGAAAGTCTGCCGAGAGGTCGAACACGACCAGGCCGCGCTCGCGTAGTGCCCGCACGATCGGCGAGCTTGCGCCATGGGGCAAGCCGCAGAACGCGGCATCCGCGGTACGGGCGATCTCGTCGACATCCACGCTGCTGACCAGGCCCGTCATGATGCCCTGCAGGGTGGGCAAGACCTGGGCGATGGGCTGCCCGGCCTTGCCGTGACCTGCGACGGTGGTGATCTCGATGCCCGGGTGACCGAGCATCAGACGCACGAGCTCGGCCCCGGTGTACCCGGTGGCGCCCACGACTGCGACGCGGACTTTGTTCGGCTGCTGCATGGGGTCCTGGTTCGTAGGCGGTTAACGCAAAAAGCGCCACCAGCTCGACACTGATGACGCACGAGCGAGAACGGAGTGCCGCTCAGCGCTTCGAGTACTGGAAGCGCTTACGGGCGCCGGGGCGACCGGGCTTCTTGCGCTCGACCTTACGCGAATCGCGCGTGAGGTAGCCGGCGCGCTTCAAAGGCGAGCGGAACTCGGGGCTCACGCTCAGCAGGGCGCGCGAGATGCCGTGGCGCACGGCCTCGGCCTGGCTCGACATGCCGCCACCGGCAACGTTGACCTCGATGTCGTACTGGCCGTGCTTCTCCAGGACATCGAAAGGCTGCGCGATGATCATGCGCAGGGTTTCGCGGGGGAAGTAGTTTTCCGGGGTGCGGCCGTTGATGACCAGCTTGCCGTCGCCTGCCTTGAGGAACACGCGCGCGACTGCCGTCTTGCGTCGACCGGTGCCGTAGTTTCTGCCGTGAATGATCGCCTGGGGCATCGTTGCTTCGTCCTTCTAGCGTTCGACTCAGACCGCGAGGGTCTCGGGCTTCTGCGCCGCATGAGGATGCGCGCCGCCTCCGTACACCTTGAGCTTGGTGGCCATCTTGCGGCCGAGCGGGTTCTTGGGAAGCATGCCCTTCACGGCGTGCTCGATGGCGAGCTCGGGCTTGTGGTCGAGCAGCTTGCGATAGGAAAGCTCGCGCATGCCGCCGGGGTGCCCGGAGTGCTTGCGGTAGACCTTCTTGTCGAGCTTCTGACCCGTCAGCCCCACCTGCTCCGCGTTGATCACGATGACGAAGTCACCCGTGTCGACGTGCGGGGTGTACTCGGGCTTGTGCTTGCCGCGGAGAATCGTGGCGACCTGACTCGCGAGGCGTCCAAGGGGCTTGCCCTGGGCGTCCACCACGAACCAACGACGGTTCACCTCTTCGGCCTTGGCGCTGACAGTGCGCATCGAGCTACCTTCCGTCTTCCTCAAAGCCTGGCCCCTTGGACCTCGGCTGGCGGACCTCGCTCAGGCCCGCGGTTTCAACTTCGCCCACGACCGGCATGGACCGGTGATGGGACGCGCAGTGTTAGCTCGCCCCCTGCGCCTGTCAAGCGAGTCGGAGTCGCGGACCCACTGGCCATTTGCTACGGTGCGGCCGACCCATGCACGGCCCCCTCCCGACGGTAACAGGCGAGCCCAGTGTCCCCCCCTACCGCCCGAACCCCCTGTTGCGCTGGCTTACCGCGCGGTTTTTCCGGCACATCCAGGTGGATGAACGCTGGGCGGAGGCCGTTCGCGATGCGGCCGCGCAGGGCACCGTCGTCTACGTCATGCGCTCTTTGTCGGTGCTCGACTTTCTCTGCCTCGACTACCTGACCAAGCGTCTGTCTTTGCCCTTGGTGCGGTTCGTGAACGATCTCGGGCTGTGGATCCTCGAGCCCTTCGGTCGCGGCGCGCGACGCCTGCTCCTGCGCAAGGCGGCGCCTGAGCAGGACATGCTTGCCGAGACTCTCGGTAGCGGGGGCTCTGCCTTGCTGTTTTTGCGCCGGCCGCCCAGCTTTGGGCGCGTGTCGCGCAAGGGCGCACGCATCGAGAACGATCTGGTGCGGACGCTGATCTCGGCGCAACGCAAGACCGCGCGCCCCATCCTGCTCGTCCCCCAGACCTTCATCTGGGGAAAGCTCGCGGGCCATCAAGAGCCGCGCCTGTGGGATTTTCTGCTCGGCCCCGCCGAGTGGCCGGGGCGCATACGCACCTTCTTCCGCCTGCTCCTCAACTATCGAAACGCCCTCTTGCGCACCGGCGAGCCCTTCGATCTGCGGGCGTTTCTCGACGCGCGGCCCGATCTCGATGACGCGCAGGCGGCCGCCAAGGTTCGCTATGCGCTCCTCAGACGCATGGAGCGCGAGCGCACCGTGGTCGTCGGGCCCACGAAGAAGACGCCCCACCGCCTGCGCGAGGAGGTGCTGCGAAGCCCTCGTCTGCGCAAGCACATGGAAAGTACCGTGCGTGCCACGGGACGCAGCGAGAGCGCGGTCCACGCCGAGGTCGACAAGGAGCTGCGCAAGCTGTGCGCGACGCCCGACCCGACCACGCTCGCGATCCTGCATCAGCTGCTCGATCGGGTCTGGCACAAGATCTACGACGGTGTGGTCGTCGATCAGGAGGGGTTGTCGCGCGTGCGCGAGGCGGCCAAGCAAGGCCCGCTCGTGCTCATGCCGAGCCACAAGAGCCACATCGACTACCTGGTGCTGAGCGACGTCTTCTACACGCATCAGCTCCCGCCCCCGTTGATCGCGGCGGGCGACAACCTCGGCTTTTGGCCGCTCGGACCCATCCTGAGGCGGGGCGGCGCGTTCTTCATTCGGCGCAGCTTCAAGGGCAAAAAGCTCTACAGCGCGATCGTCGACACCTACATCCGAAAGCTCCTGCTCGACGGCCATCACATCGAGCTGTTCATCGAGGGCGGCCGCTCGCGCACGGGCAAGCTCTTGTCGCCCAAGTTCGGCCTTCTGTCGATGTTGGTCGACGCCTGCTTGTCGCTCCCGAATCGCAAAGTGCACTACGTGCCGATCTCGGTGGGCTACGAGCTGATCGTGGAGCAGCAGAGCTATGTCGACGAGCTCTCCGGCGCCGACAAACAACGCGAGAACCTCGGCGATCTGCTGAAGACGCCGGATGTGCTGCGCTCGCGCTACGGCCGCCTGTACATCCAGTTCGGCGAGGTGCTGCCCTTCGACAAGCTCGTCGATGAGGCGCTGTCGTTGCCCAGCGGAAAGGCACCGCGCGATGCGACCTCGCTCGGCCCCGCAGACCGTCGCAACCTGATCCAGCGCATCGGGCACCGGGCCGTCTACGAGATCAATCGCGTGACCATGGTCACGCCGGTGGCGCTGGTGTCCACGTGCTTCATGGCCCATCGCCGCCGCGGTCTCACGCGTCGCGACCTCGAGCAGTCGGCCACGGGCCTGCGCGACGTCCTGCGGCGCTTCGGAGCACGCCTCGCGCCTACCCTCGACAACCAGGGCCCGATCAACACCGCTGCGCTGAACGAAGCGGTCGACTTGCTGCGCGACGGAAAGCTCATCACCCAACACGGCGAAGGCGACGATGCGGTGTACTCGGTGCCTGAAGAGCGACGCCTCGCACTCGAGTACTACAAGAACAACATCGTGCATTTCTTCGTGCCGAGCGCGCTGATCGCGGCAGCGCTGCTCGTCGAAGGGGCCGACCCCGTGTCCGAGGGCGTGCTGCGCGAGCGCGTCCGCAAGCTGTCGCGGCTGTTCAAGTACGAGTTCATGTACCGCGCCGACACCGACTTCGAGGAGATCTTCGACGACGCGCTACGCAGCATGCTGGAAGCCGGCGAGCTCGAGCGCTTCGTCGATCGTGTGCGCCCCGCGGACGGCGCCGAAGGCCTGCGCGTGCGCATGTACGCGGTGATGCTGCGCAGCTACTTCGAGTCGTACCTGGTCGCAGCGCGCGGACTGTCGGATCTGCCGAGCGAAGGACGCGATCGCAAAGAGTGGCTCAAGCGCACGCTGGGGCTCGGTCAGCGGCTCTACCTCGCGGGCGAGATCGAAGACCGCGAGTCTATCTCGAAGCCAAAGCTCGAAACCGCGCTCACGGCCCTACGCGACCACGGCCTGCTCAAGCTCAACGCCAAGGGCTTCGTCGAGAGCGCACCGGATGGGCGTGAGAACCTCGAGGACTTCATCGCCCAGCTCCGGCGCTATCTGCTGTGACGCGCGCGGCGCGCTCTTCAAGAACTGTCGAAAAATAGGCTCAGAGCTCGACGCCCTGCTCCGTCCACAGCTCCGACAGCGAGTCGCGAAAGCGCTCGATGACGAGGGCCCGCACCTCGGAGGTGGTCGCGCAAGCCAAGGCATCTCGCGCCAAGGCCGCGGCGAGCGCCGGATCGATGGCTCGGATCGCAGCGCGCACGATCGGCAAGTAGGCAAGGTCGACGGACAGGCGCTTGAAACCAAGGCCGATCACGAGCGGCAACGCCACCGGATCTGCAGCCATGCCTCCGCACATGTTGAGCTCGATGCCAGCGCCGTGGGCCACCTCGGCGGTGCGCGAAAGCAGGCGCAAGACCGCCGGGTGCAGGGGGCTTGCGAGGTGAGCCACACCCGGATTGCCGCGATCGACCGCCAGCGTGTATTGCACGAGATCGTTGGTGCCCACCGAGAAAAAGTCGCACTCGCGCGCGAGCGCGTCGGCCATCATGACGGCCGCTGGCACCTCGATCATCGCGCCGACCTTCACGGGTGACACGCCGACGCCCTCTCTTCGCAGCGACTCGCGCGCCTCGTCGAGCAGCACACGACCCGCCCTGAGTTCCTCCACGCTGGACACGAGCGGGAACATGATTTGAACGTTGCCCTGCTCGCTCGCGCGCAACATCGCGCGAAGCTGGGTTTGAAGCAGCTCGGGCTGCTCGAGGCCGAGGCGCAGACCACGCAGCCCCAGCGCAGGATTGAGCGGGACGGGCGTCGCGGCGCGGGCGTGAAGCTTGTCGCCACCGATGTCGAACGTGCGAAACACGACGGGGTCTGGCGCCATCACCTGGGCCACGTCGCGATAGATCTTGGCCTGCTCCGCCTCACTCGGGGGCTCTTCGCGATCGAGATAGAGGAACTCGGTGCGGTAGAGGCCGATGCCGCCCGCGCCCTCCTGCACCGCGAGCGCGGTCTCAGCCGGCAACTCGACGTTGGCGTGCAGGACGATCGCGCCCCCATCCTTGGTCTGAACGCCCCGACTCGGGCTCGCGCGCAGGCTGCGCGTGAAGGCACGAAAGCGCTCACCCCGTTCGCGCGCGCGCTGCTCCTCCTCTTCGGTCGGAAAGAGCACGACCTGCCCCTGGAAGCCGTCGACGAGGATGAGATCGTCGTCGGCCACGAGGCGCGACAGGCCGCGCAGGCCGACCACCGCGGGGATGTCGAGCGCACGCGCCAGGATCGCGGTGTGGCTCGTGGTGCTGCCGAGATCGATGGCGATGCCACGCGCGCTGTTTTTCAAGATCTGAGCCGCGTCGGCAGGCCCCAGGTCGTCAGCGACCACCACGCCGTCCTCGCCGAGCTCGGGCCAGGGTGACGCAGCACCGGTCAGCTTGCGCAGGATGCGCTCACCGACGTGCTCCACGTCGATCGCGCGCTCGCGCAGGTAGGCATCACTCGCGCCTCGCATCTTGTCGGCGATGTGCGAGGTGGCTTGGGACAGGGCCCACTCAGCGTTGATGCAGCGCTCGCGCAAGAGCTCGACGGCGCCATCGATCAACAGCTCGTCGCGGTGCATCAAGAGCTGCGCGTCGAGCAAGAGCCGCTGCTCGGCGCCGGAAAGGCCCATGCGGAGCTCTTCGAGCTCACGTCGGGATGCCTCGACGGCCTCGTGCAGCCGCCCTGCCTCTGCGTCGATGCCGTCACGCGCGATGTAGCGACGCGGCACGTACAGGTGCCCGCGCTCGAACAAACACACCCTACCGACCGCCACGCCCGGCGCCGCCGCGATCCCGCGCAACACCTGACGTCGATCGCTCATCAGCAGGTTTCTCCGAAGCGGTCGGCGATGAGCTCGCCTATCGCCTGAATCGCCTCACTCGCATCTGGACCGTGGGCGGACACCGTGACGAAGGAGCCCTGGTGCCCGCACAGCAAGAGAACTCCCATCACGCTCTTGGCGTTGGCGGTGTGGCCGTCTTTCTCGATTTGCACGTCGGCGCGATAGCGAGACGCCATCTGCACGAGCTTCGTGGCGGCTCGCGCATGCATGCCGAGCTTGTTGATGATCTCGAAGGTCGCACGCGCGTCGGAGCTCATGAGGTTTTCCTGTTCACGTCTCGATGGGCCACGACGACCGCGCGATGGTCGAGGCGCGCGCCGAGGGCCTCCGCCATGGCCACCGAACGATGCCGGCCTCCCGTGCAGCCGATGGCCACGGTGAGGTAGCTCTTGCCCTCGGCGGCATACCGCGGAAGCAGCTTGGCGAGCAATGCGTCGAGATCGTCGAGCAGCTCGACGGCTTCGGGTGCATCGAGCACGTACTTCGCCACATCGGCATCGAGGCCCGATTGGTCGCGCAGCTCCGGCACGAAGTAGGGGTTGGGCAAAAAGCGCAGATCGAACACCAGGTCTGCGTCCTGGGGGAGCCCGTACTTGAAGCCGAAAGAGACGATGCGTGTGACGAGACGAATGCCGTCGGGCCGACCCGACACGAGCTGCACGAGCTGCCGCCGCAGGTCGTGTACGCTCAGATGGGTGGTGTCGATCACCTGCTGCGCACGCTTGCGGAGGGAGGACAGGCGCTCGCGCTCGGTGCGAATCGCCTCCGCCAGATCGCCCGCGACCGCCAAGCGATGGGGCCTTCTGGTCTCGCTGAAGCGCCTCACGATCGCTTCGTCGCTCGCGTCGAGAAACAGCACCTCGGACGCGATGCCCCTCGCCTGCAGCTCGTCGAGAGCCGCATCGGCCCCGGCCAAGAAAGCCCCCGAGCGCACGTCGATGCCGAGACCCACGTGAATCTGCTCGCCCGCGTCTTCGAGCAGCCTGAGCAGCTCGGGCGCCAGACGCGGAGGCAGGTTGTCGACACAGTAAAAGCCGAGGTCTTCGAGCACACGCAGCGCGGTCGTGCGCCCCGCACCCGAGAGCCCCGTCACGATGACGAGCTGGCTGCCTTCCACACTCATGAGCATACCCGAAACCCGGAAGGTGGCGCAGCCGACGCGTCCCCGCCCGCCATCAGGCCGTGACGAACGTCCCCCAACGCCGCCACGATCACGCTCAGCCCGCCCCCGTCTTGGGCAGGAGCGCGCGCTCGAGTTGCTCGGCAAAACGCTGTGCGCTGTGTACACCCTCGCGCTTCAGCAGGTGGTTTCGCGCGGCCATCTCGAGGATCACGCCCATGTCCCGACCGGGTCGGACCGGAATGCGCAGCGTGGCGAGCTCTTGACCGAGCAGCTCGGTTTTCTGCTCATCGAGACCGAGACGCTCGTAGTCTTCGTCATCGCTGAACTGACATAGCTCGACCACGAGATCGACGGGGGCTTCGTCGCGCACCGCCGTGGCGCCGAATAGGTCGCGGATGTTGAGGATGCCTACGCCACGAATCTCGAGATGATTGCGCAAGAGTGGCGATGGGGAGCCCATGACCGTGCCGTTCGGCAAACAAGTGAGCTGGACGTGATCGTCGGCCACGAGCCGATGCCCCCGCTCGACCAGAAACAGCGCGCACTCGCTCTTGCCGATGCCACTCGGCCCGCACAAGAGGGTGCCGATGCCGTGCACCTCCACCAGCACCCCGTGCATCTGCATGCGCGGCGCGAGGAGGCGATCGAGCACGGCATGCAGGGCGTTGATGGTGGTGCTCGACCGCACGGGCGACACGACCACGGGCGTACCGGTGCGCGCGCCATGCCGCAGCAGCTCGGGCAAGAGGGCCACGCCGCGCGTCACGATGAGCAGAGAGAATCCGAGGTCGCACAGAAAGGCAACTCGCGCGTCGCGCTCCTCGGGCTCGAGGCTCTCGAGGTAGCTAATCTCGGTCTCCCCCAGCACCTGCACGCGCGTCGCGACGATGCCCTGGGTGTGTCCCACCAGCACGAGCCCCGACTTCTGCACGCGCGGATGGCTCACGACCCGGTCGAGACCTTCGCTGCCCACCGCGAGCTCCAGGTTCGCGAGGTCGGGGTGCTCGAGGACCGCGCGCACGGTGACGCCGATCGGCAAGTCCGAGTCACGCGGGTTCACGGGCCCTCACGACAGCGATGCTACCCTCGCGCATCGGCCTGCGCGATGATCTCGAGGGCGCTTTGGGCGTCCGCGGCCTCGAGCAGGGCACGGCGCACGGCTTCGCTGCGCAAGAGCCGCGACACCCGCGCCAGCACCCGCAAGTGATCGCCCGTGTGGTGAGCCGGACCGAGCACCGCGACGATGATGCGCACGGGCTCGCCATCGATAGCGTCGAAGGGGATGCCCTGCCGACTCACCGCGACGGCGGCGCGCAGGCGGTCGATGCTCGCAAGCCGGCCATGCGGGATCGCCACGCCGCTACCGACACCCGTGCTCGCGAGCCGCTCGCGTTCCTCGAGCACGCGGAGGACGGCCGCTGCCGACGTCACGTCGGCGCTTTTCGCGAACAGCTCGGCCACGCAGGACAGCGCATCGGCCTTGCTCGTGGCGGCGAGCTCGGTCGTGACGCGCTCTTCACTGAGGATGTCGAGCAACCGCATGACGACGCTGGGCGATTACCGCGAGGCCGTGTCGCGCGCAACCGCGCTCGAGCGGAAGCGCGCCGAATTCCGCAGAAAACGTCAGGACCGTCGGCGATCGTGCTCGGCACCTTTGAGGCGCCTCACCTGCCGGTCGATGATGTCGGTGACCATGTCGATCGAGGCGTACATGTCCTCGGACTCTTCGGTGGCCACGTAGGTGTGACCGTCGGAGCGCAGCACGATCTCGATCTGGTGCAAATGCCGTTCTTTGGAGAGTGTTACGTCCGCGTCGAGCGGCGATCTCAGGTATTTTTGCACCCGGGATAGCTTCTCCGAGGCGTAAGCCTTGAGGGCGTCGGAGGAATCGATGTTGCGGAACGTGAACGCAATCCTCATGGGCAAACCTCGGGCTTGGGGCCGCACGTGGCGATCCGTCTAGAAGTACTTTTTGCGTTTGGATGAGCTCAAGATGCCAAGCATTTCTCGGTATTTGGCGACCGTGCGCCGCGCTATCACGATGTCTTGCTGAGCCAGGATCTCGACGATCTTCTGGTCGGAGTGGGGCTCGCGCTCGTCCTCCTCGGAGATGATCTTCTTGATCGCCTGCTTCACGCTCTCGGAGGCGATGTCCTCGCTGGTCTCCCGCCGAATGGCGCTGTTGAAGAAGAACTTCAGCTCGAACAGGCCCTGGGGTGTGTTGACGTACTTGTTGCTCGTGACGCGCGAGATGGTGCTCTCGTGCATGCCCACGGTCTCGGCCACGTCGCGCAGGATCATCGGCTTCAGGAAGTCGATGCCCTTGTCGAAGAACTCACGCTGCTTTTCCACGATGCACTCGGTGACGCGCACGATGGTCTTGCGACGCTGATCGATGCTGCGAATCAGCCACTGGGCCGAGCGCAGCTTGCCTTGGATGTATTCCTTGGCCTTGGGATCGCCCTGCATCGCCGCGCGATAGAAGTTGCTGATCTTCAGGCGCGGCATGCCGTCGTCGTTGGCGCGCACGAAGTAGTCGTCGCCGACCTTGATCACCTCGACATCGGGGGTGATGTAGCGAGGCTCTTCGCTGATGAAGTTGCGTCCGGGCCTCGGCTCTAGCTCTCCGATGACCTGGGCCACGTCGTAAACCTCTTCGACCGTGACCTTGAGCGCCTTGGCGATGGCCTGGTAGTTGCGCTTCTCGAGGTTTGGCAGGTGCTCGGAGATGATCTGAACCGCGAGCGGGTCGAGATCGAAGTGCTCGGCCTGGATGAGCAGGCACTCGCGCAGGTTGCGCGACGCCACGCCCACCGGATCGAAGCGCTGGATGATCTTCAGCACCTCCTCGGCGTCCTCGGGGTCGAGACCCGCCTCCTCGGCCAGACGCGGCACGACCTCGTGGTCGGCCAGGCCCTCCACGCGTAGATAGCCCTGCTCGTCGAGGTTACCCACCACGAGTGAGGCAAAGGTCGTCTCGGCGTCGACGAGGTCGCTCATGCGAACCTGCCACGTCACGTGGTCGATCAAATCCTCGCCGCGTGAGAGGGTCGCCTCGTAGCCGGGCAGGTCTTCGTCCATGCCGCCGCGAAAGCTGGGCAGCGGGGCCTGCATGGCGTGATTCTCGAGGTAGCGCTCCCAGTCGATGTCCTCGGCCTTCTTGTCGCTCTCGCGCGCCTCCTGGATCACGGCGCGGTCGTCGGCGTTGACCTGCAGGTCGATGGTGTTCTGCTCGGCCCGCTCGGCCGCGTCCTGGGTCCCCTGGGATTGGAGCTCCCCTCCGTCTTCCAGGATGGGGTTCTCGAGCATCTCCTCGCGGACCATGTCCACGAGCTCCATCCTCGACATCTGAAGCAGCTTGATGGCCTGCTGCAGCTGCGGTGTCATGACGAGCTGCTGCGACAGCCTCAGCTGCTGCTTAATCTCCATCCGTTGCTCCTTGCCGCTGGTGTTCCGCAGCGGGCGAGAGGTCTTTTGAGTATAGGCGCCGCCTCCCGACCTGAGAAGGCGCAAATCCCGACCAGCCAGCGCCTGTTAGCGCGCCCCAAGCCCTCGTGCACACGTAGCTTTCCAAGCCATGGACAGCGCCGAGCGAAGCACGTAGGCTCAAAGCGATGTCGACAGGTTCACAAGCCCCGGTGGGAGCCCGCGAGGCGCCCCTCGTGCTGGTCGCCGAGGATGATCGCATGACCCGCCAGATGGTGGCCCGTATTCTCACGGACCACGGCTTGTCGGTGGAAGCCGTCGAAGACGGCCAACAGGCGCTCGATCGCGTACGCAAGGGCGGAGTCGATCTACTGCTCCTCGACATCATCATGCCCAAGCTGAGCGGCATCGAGTGCTGCCGCATCGTGAAGAGCGTGTCCGAAGACCGCTTTCTGCCGGTCATCCTGCTCACCTCGAAGAGCGACATCGAAAGTCGCATCGAGGGCCTCAAGATCGGTGCGGACGATTACGTCGGCAAGCCCTTCGACGAGCGTGAGCTCTTGGCCCGCGTCGACAACATGCTGCGCATCAAGCGCGCCCACGACGACGTGCTCGACAGCAAGCGCAGGCTCGAGCAGCTCGCGATCCAAGACGAGCTCACGGGCGTCTACAATTACCGTTACCTGCACACTCGTCTGTCCGAGGAGTTCAAGCGCGCACAAAGGTACCGCTACCCGCTCGCGTGCGCGATGATCGACATCGATCACTTCAAGCAGTTCAACGACGATTTCGGCCACGACGTGGGTGACGTCGTGCTGCGCGAGGTTGCCGCACGAATCCAAAGCGCCGTGCGCGAGGTCGACGTGGTCGCGCGCTACGGGGGCGAAGAGTTTCTGCTCGTGCTGCCCAACACGCACTTCGCGGGCGCGTTGACGGTGGCCGATCGCGTGTGGCGCGCCGTGGGTGGCAAGAGCATCCCCGTGGGCGAGCGCCGACACAAGGTCACCGTCTCGGTGGGCGTCTCGCTCTATCCGAGCCGCGACATCAAGTCGAAGGATCAGCTGCTCAAGTCGGCCGACGAGGCCCTGTACCGCGCCAAGGGCGACGGCCGCGATCGCATCTGCGTGTTCCAGCAGCAGGGCTACCTGTACCGCCCCGACCTGCCTCAGAGCACCCCTCCCGTGCCCACCGATCAGTGATCTCGCGCGTGTGGATGAGGCCTCATGACGCCGGCATGAACGCCGAGCCGGATCCCTCCGATCACGATCAGCAGGCTCGAGAGCGCCACGAACATCACCGCTGAGCCGGGCTCGAGCCCGATCTTGCGACCGCCCGTGGCCCACACGACGCCCCCCGCGTGCAGCCGATGAAACGCCCAAGCCAGGGTGCCTGGTGAGATCAGCCCGAGCAGCGGCACGAGCACGCGTAGACCGCGCATCGCCCGGGGAGTGCGGCGCCTTCGCAACAGAAACACCAGCGTGAAGCTCACGAGCACGAGCGTCCACAACGTCGGGATCGTCAGGGCCGCCTCGCGAACGCTCAGGCCCTCACTGCCACCCACGCCGCGCACGAGCTCAGCGAAGAGCGCAAGCGCGTTGAGCAACGCGCCAAGCGCGACGATGCCGCGACCGAAGCGCAGGTCGAACACCGACACCTCGGTCTCGTCGATGATGTGCGGGTCGTTCTCCGGATCGAGAGGATCGCGGCCGAGCTGGCCGAAAGGCACGAGCTCGAGATCATGATCGGGGCAGCGCGTGGGCCCCTCGAAGCTCTCGCGGCAGAACGGACAGAAGAGAACCTTTTGCTGGGTCATCGTGTGCTGGTATCGTGCCCCGACTTGGACGACCCGGCATGATCATCCGCGGCATCACCAAACAAGACTTCGACTACATCGTCTCCGTGTTCGACTCCTGGTGGGGCGGCCCGTCGACCGAGCGCGCAAGTCCGTTCTTTTTCTACGAGCTCGGCGAGCATGCGTTGATCGCGGAAGACGATGGCGACGTGGTGGGCTTTCTACTCGGGCTCGCCGCGCCGAGCTCGGGCACGGGGTACGTGCACCTCGTGGGCATCAATCCCGACCACCGTCGCAAGGGCGTCGGCAAGGAGCTGTACCGGCACTTCGCCGAGGCGTGTCGGCGCGCGGGCCTGAGCCAGATCAAGGCGATCGCGACCGTGGGTCACGAGGGCTCGCTGAAGTTTCATCAAGCCATGGGCTTCACGGCCCAAGAAACGCCCGATTACGCCGGTCCGGGACGCGCGCGCGTGGTGTTCATCAAGGCTCTGTAGGGTTCGCTAGGATTCGCCAGGGCTCGCACGCTGCCGTGCTTACCTCGCGACACGGCGCACCTGCGCAAACCACATGCGCCGACGCTTGCGCACTTGGGTTTTCGGACCTTTTGCCCCATCATGCGGCGAGGTATGATCTCGACTCGGTTGGCGCACGTGCTGAAGCCGATTTTTCGTGAGGAGCGTCGATGAGTTACTCGGGAGCGAACTTGGCGCGGAGCGCGCGGGAAGAGCTCGGCAAGGCCCTCGCCAGCCTGCAGGAAGACCCGAACACGCCGGCTGAGGTGATGAACGTCGCGCAAAACATCGCGCAGGCCGTGGGCTCGCTCTTCGATGCCGAGAACGCCGCGGACGAGCGCCTCGGCAAGGGCGCGGTACGAACCGCCTTGAGCTCGCTCAGTCAGACCATGGCGCTCCTGCAAGACGTGCAGGTGTCGCACGCGGGCGTGTCGATCGCGACGAGCACGATCGCGGGGGCCATGTCGCGACTGCATCCATTGACGGCGATGCCAAGCGTCTTACCCCCGCCACCCGCAGCCCTTCTCACGGGACCGCGCACCGACGTGGAGGCCAACCTGGGCGCAAGCTCCGAGACCAACTTCTACGTCGGCTTCTCGGGCGACGTGACCGACGGGGGGGTGTTCATCGCCACCTACACGGTGTTGGCCGTGGGCACGCCGGTCAACGCGCACGTCACGCTGCCGGGCGGCTACGAGTTCAAGGTGCCAGGGCGCGTTCACTTCGTGCGCGACCCGATGGACATGAGCGCCGACGCAGAGCCCGGCATGGGTGTGCGTTTCGAGCAACTCAGCGCCGAGCACAAAGAGCTCGCGATGCGCTTCATTCGCAAGCGCGCGCCGATGTTCTACGACGACTGATTCGTCAGGGCTCCAAGCGATTGCGCGTCGTGCGCAGCGTGTGCTCGCCCGTCTCGGATTCTCCGGGCTGCGACACCCGCACGCGAATTGCACGCGTCGGTTTGGCTTGCGCAAAGCCGTAGCGAAGCTGGCCCTCCTCGCCCACGTCGAGCGTCGCACGCCCCGCTTTGGCGAGCTCTGTGAGCACCGCGTCAGCCTCCCCGAGCGGCACGCGCAGCGCGTGGGAAACGTCGGCCGCGGTGAGCACCCCCTCGTGGTTGAACGCGAGCCCGAGGATACGCTGCTCGAGCTCGAAGCGGCGACGGCGGTCGGTACGCCGTTTCGCGCGAACGGTGGCGTAGGCACCGCCTGCGCCGAGGCCCAAGCTAACCATGGTGCTGATGACCGCGAACGCCGTGCCGAAGCTCCCGTCCGAGAGCGCCGCCGTCAGCGCGGCCACGCTGAGCCCAGCGCCGCTGAGGGTCGCCGTGGCACCGCCCAAGAGCCAGGGCAGCCAGGCGAAACGCTCGAAGGCGCGCACCACCTCGCTCTCGAGCACCACAACCGTGCCCTCGAGCCGCTGCCGATCGGCGCCACACGCGCTGCACACGAGCCTGCCACCTCGATCGGTCACCGGGGCCAGCGCGTCGCAGCGCGAGCAGCGGTTGTCTTCCCCCAGCACCTGCTTGCAGGCCCGGCATTGGTTCGCACCGGGTGCAACCGGGGTACCGCAACTGGGGCAGGCGGGGGAGCTCATGGGGGCTCAGCGTACCACGACACCGCGCGCATTGAGGGCAAGCGGCCCCACAGCTTTGGCCCCTTCCGACTCGAGGTGCGCCTTGTGCGAATCGCTCAGGGCCTGACCAGACAGCTCTCCCTCGACCACCGCGGCGCGTCCCACCGCGTCTTGGGGGATGAAGAAGGCATGATCGGCCATCGGCACTCGTAGACCGCCCTCGCCCGCCTTGGGCCCGAGCTCGAGCCAGCATCCGGCCTTCTCGCAAACACGCGCGATCACGCCCTTCGCCTGCACCGTCTTGCCGAGGTAGCCCTGGGGCTCGGCGAGGATCTGCGCCACGTCGATGGGCTCGGCACCGGACGACAGGGGTGCTCCGA
>CAYNOM010000048.1:15517-17997 GCA_964398415.1 uncultured Polyangiales bacterium
GTGGCCGACTGACAGGCCGCAGCGAAGAGAATCGTGGCGCAGGCGAGTAGGACTTCGTTTTTCATCACTCCACTCCAAGCAGCTTGCTCATCGACGCCTCGTCCGCGGGGGTGAACTCGTAGTGCTCGAATTCATCCGACATCGCCCAGAGAAAGGCGTTTACCGCCAACGCACGCAGGTCGCCCGTCTTCAAGCGGCACTCGTAGAGATACAGCTCGACGGTGTAATGTTCATACGGATGGCTCACATAGGAGATGAGCTGCCCTACCTCGAGGGTTGCCCCGAGCCGGCCCATGAACTCACGCTGCAGCGCGGCGGAATCGGTCTCGCCGGCTTCGACACGCCCTCCCGGAAACTCCCAGAGCAGCGGCAACACCGCGCTCGGTCTACGCTGCGTGATGAGATAGCGACCGTCGCGTTCGACGACGGCTGCCACGACGCGGATCTTGGGCTGGGCTGTTGCCACGATATCAGCCCGGCATCCTAGCCCGAATCATTCACGAGTCGCTACAACGCCATGTCGAGCTCACCGCCTCACCCCGATTTCCTTCGCATCGCGTACTTCGGGCTGCCCCTGGGCGCGCTGTGCCTGGCACACGCAGGCTTTGCGCCGCGCCTGATCTCTCTCGGGCACGACGACGCAGTGGGCGCGCGACGGGTGCGGCGGGTGCTCTCCAAGCGGGCCCTCGTGTTGTCGCGTCCAGACCTCTCGCACCCCGACGTGGTGCGCGCGATCGAGAGCGCACGCCCCGACGTGATCGTGAGCTGGTTTTGGCCGCGCTTGATCCCAGAGTGCGTGCTCGAGCTCGCGCCACGCGGAGCCTTCGGTGCGCACCCCTCACTCTTGCCCGCTTACCGGGGTCCCGATCCCTATTTTTGGAGCATTCTGCGCGGCGAGGTCGAGACGGGCGTGACGCTGCATCGGCTCGCCAGCGCCTACGACACGGGGGCCGTGATCGCGCAACGTCGCGTGGCGATCGCACCCGACGACGACGCCTGGTCGCTGGCCAAGAAGCTCGATCGACCGGGCCTTGCGCTGATCGTCGAGTGCCTCGAACGCTTGAGCGCGGGCGAGCGGCTCGAGGGTGAGCCCCAAGACGAGCGCCTCGCGAGCCTGGCCCCGCGCCCCAGTGACGATGACCTCGTGATTCGCTGGGAGCACGGCGTCGACGAGATCGTGCGGCGTGTACGCGCCTCTTCGCCCTACCCTGGCGCGCGCTTCGAGGTGGATGGACAGGAGCTCAGCCTGCTTCGCGCACGCCGCTTCGAGGGAGCTTTGCCCGCGGCTCTCGAGCCTGCGGACGCAGTGCAAACCCACGCGGGCGTAGCCATCATCGCACGCGACGGCGCCGTGCTGCTCGAACGCGTGCGCGACGATCAGGACGAGGTGCACGATGGCGCAGACATCGCGGGGCTGTTTGCAGCGACGCTGACACGCCTACCCGAGCCCCTTCGCTGACCTCGACGACGCTGAGCGCGCGTCCGCGTCGACTACTGCAGCCCCATCGAGTACGAAGTCACGTCCGTTCTGTACCCGAGCAGCATGGTTTTCCAGCGTCCACTTTGCGGGGGAACCCCACGATGCGCCCATACCTCCTTCGATTCCCTGCAGGAGACCGGCAGAGCAGCATGCGACCATCGGCACGCGCCTTCTGCACACTGCTTCGCCGCGCGGCGTGTCTCGCTGCTGTTCATGGCGTGCTGACCGCGACGGTCGCGGCGCAGGAGCCGTCACACAAGGCTGACGCTTCGCCAGCAGCGGAGCATGCCGAGGACGATCTTTCGCTGGCTCCCGCAAAGGTGGACGTCAATCCCATCGCGCGTGATGAAGACATCCGCGAGCGCCTCCAGAGCGTACTGGATGCGACTGATTGGTTCACCGCGCCGGAGGTCAGGGTCGAGGAAGGAGTCGTCTTCCTCAAAGGTGGAGTGGCGTCCACTGAGCTCAAGAAGTGGGCAGGCGACCTGGCGCGCAACACTCAGGACGTCGTCGCCGTAGTGAATCGGATGGCAGTGGCCGAACCGTCGATATGGGACTTGGGCCCGGCATGGCAAGGACTGATGCGGTTGTGGCGCGGCTTTCTGCGTTCCCTGCCCTTGGCCTTTTTTGGGCTGCTGATCCTGGGACTGTCCCTGGGGGCCGGACTCTTGGCCGCGCGAAGAATGCGCTCAGTTCTTCGTCACCGCGTTCAAGCTCGACTGCTGCGCAACGTTCTGGCGGGTGGCATCGGAGCGCTGGTGGTTCTTATGGGCACCTACGTCGTGCTCAGAGTCTCGGGACTGACCCAACTGGCGCTGACCGTGGTGGGGGGCACCGGTCTGGTCGGTCTGGCCGTGGGTATCGCTTTCCGGGACATCACTGAGAACTTCCTGGCGAGCATATTCTTGAGCATGCAGCAACCGTTCGAGACGGGTGACCTGGTCGAGGTCTCCGGCGTGACCGGCTACGTGCAGCAGTTGAACGTGCGCACCACCATCCT
>CAYNOM010000049.1:0-4762 GCA_964398415.1 uncultured Polyangiales bacterium
CGCGCGTGATCGAGCCGGGTGCATGGATCGCGTGTGATCTGCACCTTCACGCGGCACCGAGCCCGGATAGCGAGGTGTCGCTCGCAGACCGCCTCGCCTCGCTCGATGCCGAGGGCGTGCTGTTCGCCGTGCCGACCGACCACAACCACGTGACCGATTATGCGCCCGTGGCGCGCGAGATGGGCATGGGTCACCTGCTCACGGTCACGGGGGTCGAGGTCACCACGTGGCAGCCCGCGTTCGGACACTTCAACGCCTACCCCTACCCGCTCGATCCGTCGCGCCCAGGCAACGGTGCGCCGGAGTTCGAGGGCTTGAATCCGCCGTCGCTGTTCGATCGCCTGCACGCCATCGATCCCGACTTGGTGGTGCAGGTCAACCACCCGCGCGATCTGGGCGGCATCGGCTACTTCGACGTCATGAGCCTGGATGCGGCGACGGGCGCGGCCGACCCGCGCTTCAGCGACGCGTTCGACGCCATCGAGGTGTTCAATGGCTTCGACCTGGCCCGCCCGGAGTTCGTGCAGCAGGTCTTCATCGATTGGATCAACATGCTTGCGCGCGGCAAGCGCGTGGCAGCCACGGGGTCGAGCGATTCGCACAAGGTGCGCTACCAGCTCGCGGGCTATCCGCGCACCTACGTTCACGTGCCCGAGAGTGAAGGGCGAGACCCGAGGCTCATCGTGCGCGCGATCAAGCGCGGCGCGAGCTTCGTGACCTCGGGACCCTTCGTGGAGGCCGTGATCGGGGGGGGCGGGCCCGGCACCATGGTGGCGGCAGAGCAGGGCAAGGTGTCGCTCGAGGTGCGCGTGCAGACGCCGCCTTGGATGGAGGTCGACACCCTGCAGGTGTTCGTGGGCGCCGAGCTACGTGAGACACGCGCGATCGCGCCCAAGGCCCAGAGCAGGCCCAAGGGCCGGCAGGCTGCGCGGGTGTATCGCGAGGTGCTGTCGCTCGACGTGACCGAGGACGCACCGGTGGTGGTGCGCGTGAGTGGTCCGCGTCCCCTCGACGATTTCTTCGGCCGCAATGCGATCCTTCCCGTCGCGTTCACCAATCCCATCTTCGTCGACGCGGACGCCGACGGCGAGACGCCCTGGTCGCCTCGCGTGGCCGAGCCAGCGGTCGCGCCCGCGTTCTGAGTCCGACTTCGGCTTGCACATGAGGCACGGGTCTACGATATGGGGGCCGCCATGTACCGCCTGATCTTCGAGCGCTTGCTGTCGCGTTTCGATGCCGAGACGATGCACAAGCTCGGCTTCTTCCTGCTCAGGCTGAGCCTCTCTTGGCCCTTCGTGCGCGGGCTCGTGCGCCGTGTGCTGGCCCCCAAGGACCCCACGCTCACGCTGCGTGCCTTTGGCCGCGTCCTCGACTGCCCGATAGGCCTCGCCGCCGGCTTCGACAAGGACGCGGTCGGCTACGAGGCGCTCTACGCGCTCGGGTTTGGCTTCGTCGAGGTGGGCACGCTGACGGCACAGCCCCAGCCGGGCAACCCGAAGCCGCGCATGTTCAGGCTCGTGTCCGACCGCGCCCTGATCAACCGCCTGGGCTTCAACAATGGGGGCTCGGAGGCGGCGGCCCTGCGTCTCGCCGCGTCGCGCTCGCTGCCGGTCGGCGCCAACATCGGCAAAACGAAGGTGGTGCCCGAGGCGCAGGCCATCACCGATTACGTGCGCAGCGCAGAGCTCCTGGGGCCGGTGTGCGACTACATGGTCGTCAACGTCAGCTCGCCCAACACGCCAGGGCTTCGCGATCTGCAGGCGGTCTCGCTGCTCGAGCCGCTACTCGTGGCCGTGCGCGAGACGCTCGATCGGGTCGCGGCCGAACGACGCGTGCCCCTGCTCGTCAAAATCGCGCCCGATCTCAGCGATGACGACATCGACGCCGTGGCCGACATGGCCCTGCGCATCGGTCTCGAGGGCATCATCGCCACCAACACCACGATCACGCGCGATGGCCTGCACGAGGACCCCGAACGGGTGCGCGAGATTGGCGCAGGTGGACTCAGTGGCGAGCCCCTCAAGGCGCGCTCGCTGGCCGTGCTCAGGCGTCTGCGCAAGCGTTCGGGCGACCGGATGATGCTGATCAGCGTGGGCGGCATCAGCAGCGCCGAAGACGTGCTCGAGCGCCTGACTGCGGGTGCGACGCTCGTGCAGGCCTACACCGGCTTCGTCTACGGCGGGCCCCTGTGGCCGAGTCGCCTGCGTCAAGAGCTGTCCGAGTTGCTGAGAGCGCGCGGTTTTCCGAACGTCACCGCAGCGATAGGCTCGGAGCGACGCAGCGACTGGCCACCTGCTCCGCGTGGCTGAAACGTGCTGAGTTTGGCACCGCGTGGCGGCCCGCGCGGCGCGAAACTGTGGCACTCTCTGCGCTCGAGCAGGAGACATGCATGTCAGTGACGCGTCGCGATTTCTTGATCGGTACGGTGGGTGTGACGGCGGCCTCGGGCGCCCTCGTCGGCTGTGAGTCGGAGTCCGACGCCGGCATGCAGCTGCCGAACGTGCGCGAGCTCGCGGTCGACACGACGCTGTTCGCCCATGGCGTGGCGAGCGGTGATCCGTTGAGCGACCGTGTGATCCTCTGGACGCGCGTGACGACCGACTCGGTCGAGGCCGTGAGCGTCTCGTACGTGGTGGCCAAAGACCCCGAGCTCACCGAGGTGGTCGTCGAGGGCGAAGCCCAGGCCGAGCCGGCGGTCGACTTCACGGTCAAGGTCGATGTCGAGGGGCTGAGCGCGGGTACCACCTACTACTACGCCTTCGTTCACGCGGGCGAGCGTCGCTCGACCATCGGCCGCACGCGCACGCTGCCAGAGCCTGGGGCCGAGCACGTCCGCCTCGCGTTTAGTTCGTGCTCCAACTACAGCTACGGCTGGTTTCACGCTTACCGTGAGATCGCCGAGCGCACAGACCTCGACGTCTGGGTGCACCTCGGGGACTACATCTACGAGTACGACGACGAGACCTACTCAGACCTCACCATCGAGCGCAGGCTCGACCCGCCCACCGAGACGCTCACCCTCGAAGACTACCGGCGCCGCTACGCGCACTACCGAAAAGATCCCGACCTGCAGGAGATTCACCGGCAGCATCCGCTGATCGTGGTCTGGGACGATCACGAGGTGGCCAACAACGCCTACAAGGAGGGCGCCGAGAATCACACCGAGGACGAGGGCGACTACCAGACGCGCAAGCTCGCGGGCACCCAGGCCTTCGTCGAGTGGCTGCCGATTCGCGTGCCCCAACCGAAGGGTGAGGTGCCGAAGATCTATCGCTCGTTTGCCTTTGGCGACCTGTTCGACCTGATCATGCTCGACACGCGCCTCATCGGCCGCGATCTGCAGGCCGGCACCGACAATGAGGGCGACAAGGGCGACGCCAGCATTTGGGACGCCCCGGGACGCGAGGTGATCGGCAGCGTGCAGGAGAAGTGGCTCACGGACCGGCTCTCGGAGTCGAAAGCGCGCGGCGCGAGCTGGCGTCTGATCGGCAATCAGGTGATCTTCTCGCCGGGCCGCGACCCGCGCGACGGCACGATCCTCTTCGCCGACTTCTGGGACGGCTACCGCCCTGCGCGCGACCGCATCGCTGACTTCATCACCGGGGAGGGCATCGACAACGTGGTGTTCTTGACGGGTGACATCCACACCAGCTGGGCCATGGACGTGGCGCGCGATCCCTTCGATGCGGAGCAGTACGATCCGCAGACGGGCGAGGGCTCCTACGCCGTGGAGATCGTCGGCCCCTCGATCACGTCGGAGGGGCTCGAGAACAACGAGCTCAAAGACGCGGCACCCCAGCTGTTGCGCATGGGCAATCCGCACCTGAAGCTCAGCGAGGTCACGCGCAAGGGCTACGTGCTCGTCGACGTCACGCCCGAGCGCGTGCAGGCCGACTGGTACTACGTGAAGAACATCAAGTCCCCGGAGCGCCAGGGCCAGGAGCTCGGCTACAGCTGCACGTGTGCGAGCGGCACGGCGCACCTCGTGGAGGCCCCGGCCGCGACGCCCACGCGCGACGACGCTCCGGCAGCGGCCCCCGCCGAAGCGTGAGCCCGACTCCAGACGCCTTTGTGAGGCAGTCGCGCGTGCTCGCTTACGTTTGCGGCGGCAGTGCTCGCTTCTCAGAAAAGCGCTCTCCGCTTTCCGTAGGACTCTCGTGAGCCGCGGGGCCCGGGCGATCGGGGTGGACTGGCAGTTTCCCCTGTGACTTCCGGGGTCTTGGGCGGTGCGACGTGCTCGGTACGTTGCTTGCTCAAGGAAACCTCAGATGGAGGTCACCGTGAAGAGGTCGATTGCCGAGCTAACCCGACGTCTCAAGTCGAACCCACGCGACGAAGCCGCGCTCTTTGCGGTGTTCCGGGCCGTGCGCGATGGGGACCTGGTCGAGGAGCTCGTTGCGCTGCTCGAGATATGGGCTGAAGCGGAGCAGGGCGAGGGCGTGCCTGATCGCGCCATGGCGGAGCTGTACTTTCGCATCGCCGTCCGCTCCACTGACGTGAAGGCCCGCGAGCTGTCTCGCGCGGCGCTCGATCTGTGCCCAGGCCATGCGGGTGCGCTGGCCATGTTCGAGGTGCTGGCCGACGAGTCTTGGATCGACGAGCTGTGCGCCCGCTATCAAGCGTTTCTCGAAGATGCTCCCTTTCACGAAGTCGCGCCTCGTGTTCGTGCCGCGATGATCGACAGGCTGGTGGAGGCCGGACACTACGAGGCCGCCCGAAGGCACAGTGAGTTCCCCCCGCCACCCAGCGCCCCGCTGGCGCC
>CAYNOM010000049.1:4862-17663 GCA_964398415.1 uncultured Polyangiales bacterium
AGGCCGCCCGAAGGCACAGTGAGTTCCCCCCGCCACCCAGCGCCCCGCTGGCGCCGGAGGACATCGGAGAGGCTCGTCGGATGGTCGAAAGGCCGAGCCGGCGCGACGAGGAGCAGACGCAGGTCGTCGAGACGGCCGAGGGACGTGCGACGCCCAAGCTGAAGCTAGCGACCAAGCTTCCCTAGGCCTGGTGAGGCAGAGCTGCTTTTCCCGGCTCACGCGGCAAACCAGAAATGCTCGCCTTCGGCGAAGCCGCGTCGGTTGAGCTCCTCACGAATCAACGCGCGCGCGCCGCGGGCGCCCACGGCTGCGACGACGGTGTCACGGCGCGCATCGAGGCCATCCGCGCTGAGGATGGGAGCGCCCCTCGCGACGCGCCCAATCTTCGCGGGATCGATGTCGACGAAGGCGTCGGCGCGGATCCCATGCTTTTCGAGCTCGCGCATCATGCGCCGTCCCGTGGGCCCCGCGCCCCAGGCGACGAGGCGCTCCCTCTGCTGTTGAAGAAGGCGCCGCGCCAGAAACGGTGCCTTGGCCTCCCGCATGCGCGAGAGCGCGTAGCGCGGGTCGGTGAAGGTGGCGCGACCTGCACGATGACGCCAATGCAAGAGCACCTCGGGTAGCTTGGCCAGGCGCTGCGAAGCCGCGTCGAAGCGCAGCCATAGGTCGTAGTCTTCGGGGCCGTCTCCATCGCGGTAGCCGCCGAGGCTCTCGAGCGCCCTGCGTCGCATCATCACCGACGGGTGACAGAGGGGCGACTCGACGAACAGCTCACGCTGGTGATCTTCCGGCGTCACGAGCGCGTTCTGCCAGGCGATGTAGAGGCCGAGGCCCGGCGAGAGGGGGGCGCCATCGACGAAGCCCTCGACCTGGGTGCCAAGCACGGAGATTTCGGGATGGCGCTCGAGGTAGTCGCGCTGTTTGTGCAGTCTCGTCGGATGACAGAGGTCGTCTCCGTCCATGCGCGCGATGAGCTCGCCCGAGGCGTGTGCGAGGCCGAGATTGAGCGCGGCCACGAGGCCCGCACCCCCTGCCCGAAGAGGACGCACACGAGCATCCCTCGCCGCCCATGCTGCGACACGTGCGGCGCCGGCGTCGGTCGACCCATCGTCCACGGCCAGCACCTCGATGCTCGGATCGTCGTGCTCGAGCAGGCCAAACAGCGCCGCGTCCAGTGTTTCCGATGCGTTGCGATAGGGCAGAATGACGGAAATCGAGGCCATTTTCGCCCTATGACCCCTGGCCAGCATCCGTTTCAGCGGGTACGGTGGAAGTCGCGGGGCACAACATCTTCACCGCGTGGTCTCCCGTGGCCGCGTGGCAGGGATCGTGGCAGGTCATGGTCGCTCTGACGGTACGCTTCACTCGTGCGCTTCTTCGGTTCGGCCTCATCCTGGCCGACTACCTGATCCAGCACGGTCTGACCAAGCTATTCATGCGGCGGGTGCGCGATCCCAAGTCGGGGCGCAGCAGGCAGTTCCGCCCGGGCTGGCTCAAGCGAAGGCGGGAGCGGGTCGATGCGCGCAACGCGCAGCGCACCCTGGACGCCATGCTCAGCCTGCGCGGCGTGTACATCAAGCTCGGTCAGGTGCTCTCGATCATGGGTGGCTTTCTGCCGCGCGTGTACATCAAGAAACTGCAGGTGCTGCAAGACCGCGTGCCGCCCCATCCCTTTGACGAAGTCGAGAAGGTCTTCGCGCGCCAGCTTCACAAGAAGCCCGACGAGTGCTTTGCCAGCATCGAGCGCGAGCCCATCGCTGCCGCCTCCCTCGGGCAGGTGCACGTGGCCTACCTCCACGACGGCACGAAGGTCGCGGTCAAGGTGCTCTACCCGCGCATTCGCGACGTGATCCGCGTCGACATGCTGATCGTGCGCATGGCGCTCAAGGTCTACAAGTGGTTCGTGCCGATCGACAGCATCGAGAACAGCTACCACTCGCTGGTCGACCTCTTGCGTCGCGAGACCGAGTACCTCCACGAGGCTGCGTGCATGGAGCGCATGGCCAAGAACTTCGCGGACGACGACGACATTCTGTTTCCAAGCGTGGTGCACGAGCTGACCACGCCCGACATTCTGACGATGACCTTCATGGAAGGCGTGAAGATCACGCACTTCGACGAGCTCGAGCAGATGGGCATCGAGCGTAGGCAGGTGGCGACGCGGCTCGTGCAGGCCTTCTACAAGCAGCTCTTCGTCCATCGCTTCTTTCACGCCGATCCGCACCCCGGCAACTTCCTGATCCAGAAGCGTCCCGACGGAAAACCCGCGCTCGTCGTGCTCGATTTCGGCGCCATCAGCGAAGCCAACGACAACCTCATCGAAGGCCTGATGGACGTGGTGCAGGGCCTGTTCACAGGCGACAGCGACAAGCTCATCGACGGCTTCAACCTCATGGGCTTCGCGTCGCCGGGAGCGGATCGTGCGACGCTCGAGAGGCTGACCAAGACCTACTTCTCGAAGCTGATGAAGTTCAAGGACCGAAGCCCCGGTGCCATGATGAAGCTCGATCGGGCCGAGCTCGAGGATTTCGCCGATCCCGAGATGGACATCGAGAACCTGCGCGACCTCATGAAGTCGGTGCACTACCCGGACACGTGGTTCTACGTGGAGCGGGCGAGCGTGCTGCTCTTCTGGCTCAGCGCCACCATCGACCCCACGCTCGATACGGTGCAGGTGGGCTTTCCCTACATCATGCCGGTGCTGATGGAGCACAACAAGAAGGTCGCGGCAGCCCGTGCGGCCAAGGATGCTGAGCAGAAGGCTTCGGCGAGCCGCCCGCCGCCGAGCGACGCGCCCGAACTCGCGCACAATCCCCAGCCCGCGTAGGTGCCGCTGATCCTACAGGTTGGCGACGGCACGGGTGACAGGGCGCGAAAGCGTGTCGAGCGCAGCCATCAATGCAGCCCGCGCCTCGCTTCGATAACCATCGGGTTGGGTGCGCTCCACGAGCCACGGCACGGCTTCGGCGACCGAGCGATGCATGTGTGTGCGGCGATTCATGCCGCTCGCGGCCAAGATGGTGGTGCCCACTCCGCGCTGCACCGCGGCGGCAAAGCCTGTGGCCTCGATCACCGCCGAGACGGCGAGGAGCTGAGTGCGATAGGTGTCGAGCAGCGCCTTGATGTGCTCGGCGAAGCCCTCGGGCGGCGGCTTTTCGTGTCGCACTACCATCACGACGCCCATGCCGCGGGGATGCCGGCGCAGCACGTTGCGAATGTTGGGCTCATAGAGCGCGAAGCTCGAGCGCGGCTCAGGCTCGATCGCCAGGATCACGAGCACGTTCTCCCACCTGCTGAACGACAGATGCGAGTCAGACGGGAGAGGCTCGAGGATGCTGACGAACTGCATGCACCTCCGATTATCCCGGAGTGGACGCTGCAAGTGAAGCGCTTCGCGTTTTCGCTAGCGCGCGCGACGCCGTCCGGCCATCACGAGACCGATGCCGAATCCCGACGCGTGGCTCTCCCAGGACACGAAGGCGCTGCTTGGAAACACGCCGAACACGAGGCCGCCGTAAAGCAGTGCGACACCGAGGCTCACCAGGATCCACGCGGGATGACGCTCGACCCAGCCCACGCGCAAGAGATAGCCGAAGTAGCCGAACACGACGCCGCTCGCGCCGATGTGAATGCTGTGCGGGGCGCCGATCAGCCACACGAGCAGCCCACCGAGCAGGGTCACGGTGAGCGAGAGGCGCAGGTATTCGCGAAGGCTGCGGGCTGCGACGAGGCCACCGAGCACCAAGAAGGGCCCCGTGTTGGCCGCCACGTGCGAGAAGCCGCCGTGCAGAAGGGGCGCGAGCACGATGCCGTAAAGGCCCGCTTCGCTGCGCGGTCTGATGCCGTACACGTCGAGGCCGGGCGCAGGCACAAGCAGCACGTCGACGATCTCGACGCCCCAGAACGCGAGTGCGGGCATCACGACCCAGGCGAGCGTTCGCTTCAGTTGCTCGAAGAAGCGTGGTCTCACGACTCGCGTCGCCCCCAGCGCAGCGTGAAGCGACGCGCCCACACGGGGGCGTCGGACAGCGCATGAATGCGCTCGCGAAAGCGCGCGGCGCGCTCGGCGTTCATCGCGGGGCCGATGAAGGAGATGGAGCCGAGGATGCGCTCGAGCTGGGCGTGATCGACCTGGGTCTCGTCGCTGAAGCTCAGCTCGTTCAGCATGGTCACGCCACTCACGGCGAAGAGCTGCTGGAGGGGCGCCTCGGTGTCGCGCGGACGTCGGGGTGCGGCGGCGCGCATCTCCTCCACCAGCGCGCGCATGTAAGGCGTGTCGCCGAGCTCGGCCGTCACGAGCGCAAGGACGCCACCCTTCGGCACGAGGCGCCGCACCTCGCGCGCGGTGAGCTCGGCATCGAGAAAGTGCAGGGCGTCGGCGATCAGCGCGAGCCCGCAGCTTCGATCGGCCAGCGACGTGGCCTCGGCCCGCTCGTGCAAGAGGCGTATGTCTACGCCGAGGGTGCGCGCCCGGTCTGCCAGCACATCGAGCATGCGTCGCGCGGGCTCGACCGCGTGCACCACGAACCCACGCTGCGCGAGCGGCAAGGCCAGGTGCCCGATGCCTGCCCCGAGGTCGACCACAGCGTCGCGCGTGGGGCACCCGAGGGCACACAGCGCGTCGAGCAACTCGCGCGGGTAGGGCGGGCGGGCGTCGTACACGTCCGCCATGCGGTTGAAGACCCATGCGGACGGATCGTCGAGCGCGATTTTGCGACGGCCGAGGCCCACGTCGAAGAAGTAGCAGCTGGAGCGAGCTGGAGCGCGAGTTTCACGAGGCGAGTGGGGGCCATTGTTGACGGCTGATGTCCCCAAGTGAGAACGCGAGAGGATCTGCCGTGTCACATGTGAGCGTTTGCACGTGTCCTCCCACACTGTGCGTCTCGTCGCGGGCCGTCGTTGCTGAACCCAAATAGGTCGCCCATAGCTCGCTTGGCTTGCGCACCTTCCGCGCGAGCCAGTCGAATCGAGAGGAACACATGCGTACGATCCATGGCTTCATGCCGGTCGTCCTTTCGCTGGCCATCGCGGCCTGCGGCACGACCGAACCCACGACCTCGAACGAGAGCGGCGTGGAAGGCGATGCGTCGAGCGAGCCTGCGGTGGCCGAGAAGAGCGCCGAGCTGCGCACGGCCGACACCAAGCCGACGTCCACCTACTACGCCGTGCGTCGCGACCTGCGCCGTTGCATGTCGCCCATGTGTGGCGGCTACTGGGTCAAGGCCGTCAACCGCGCGCACACCGAGTGCGCCGACGGCCGAAGGGCTGAGGAGTGTTACGTCGCAGAGATCAACGTGGCTGCAGACGTTCACGTCGAAGAGGGCGACCTCGTCCACGGTGATCTGCTCCCGCGTCACTACGCGGGCCCCGACCTCACGCTCGCGGTGCTGAGCGCCGACTTCGCGCTCGAACCTGTGCTCGACGACGTCGTGAGCCGCGGCCATCACTTTCTCGTGTTCGACAAGGGCCTCCGTTGCATCAAAGCGCCATGCCCCACGACGGAGATCGCCGCGCTCAACACTCCTTACACCTACGGCGATCACGCGGTGGTGTTCGCGGATCGTGCGCTCGAGCAGCCCTTCCACGACGAGTACGGCGGCCCGTCTTCGGCCGGCAACGGCGCGATCAGCTTCGGCAGCTTCCGCTACGCGTTCGACTGGGGCACGCGCCGCTTCGAGCGCAAGCTCTTCATCGACAACGTCTACGTCGTGAAGGCCTACGAGGGCCCGGTGTGTCTCGTCCTCGACCAGGACAACGCCACGTGGGCCTGGAACATGCGCAGCACCGAGGAGGCCGAAGCCATGGCCGCCGACTTCACGGGCTACCGCATCGAGCACGGCACCTGCGATAGCGTGCAGACCATCTGCCCCTTCGTGTGGGCCCCTGTGTGCGGCACGCTTCAGACGGCCGAGGGCGCGACCACCGAGACCTACGGCAATGCGTGTCAGATGCGCGGCGCGGTGATCGAGGCCGCCGGCTTCGACTCGAAGGCCACGGGCAGCTTCGAGCTCGGCGCCTGCGGGGACGAGATCTAGGACAGACCAAGCCGCTCGCGGATGAAGCGCTCGAGACGCTCGGCACGTGCATCCCAGGTCAGGTCTTTGCTGGTGTCGAGAGCCGCGGCGGCGAGGCGGCCCTTTCGGCCCTCGTCATCCAGCAGCGCCCTGAGCGCATCGCCTGCTGCGCGCATGTCTCCCGGCGGCACGAGCACGGCGTTCTCGTCGTCGACGAGCAGCTCGCCGACGTCTGGCGTGGCGGGTGCGAAGATGGCGCGCCCGGCGGCCAGGTAGCCGTAGAGCTTCATCGGGAGCACGGTGTGGCCGGCCACCTTGAGGCCCACGTTGCTTGGAGGCAAAAGCAACACATCCGCGCTGACCATGTACTTGGCGGCCACGTCGTAGGGCTGCCATGGCAGCACCTTCACGTTCGCGTGGCGCTTGGCTTTCTGTTCCACCGAGCCATCGCCTTCGGATCCGACGAGCAGAAACAGCGCATCGGGACAGCGCTCGGCCAGCTCGAGCACGCTACCGAGGCCCTTCATGGCGCTGATGTGGCCCGTGTACACGACGAGCTTCTGCGCGAGAGGCAAGCCGAGCTCGCTGCGCGCGGCGCTTGAGGTTAAGCCGCTCTGAAAGCGCGCAGGGTCGAAGCCGTTGCGCATGGTGGCGAGGCGCGAGGGATCGATGCCGAGGCGGAGGTAGCTCTGCCGCGCGTACTCGGAGTGAAAGACGGCTCCCACGAAGTTGTCGCGGGTCATGGCGAGCTTGAACAGGGGCTTGAGCGGTGGAATGTGATCGGGCCACGCGCGGTGGGTGTCGTAGATCACCTTTGCGCCGCGCAAGGTGAGGGCTGCGAAGGTGGCCGCATTGCGCGTGTACACGACGTCGTGGGGTGGAAGTGCCAGGCCCGAGGCGATGGCCCCCGCAAACAACCCCTTACGCACGAGCAGCGTGTCGACGAAGGGCACGCGCAGATAGGAGACGTCGAAGCTGCCGTGGACCCCGAAGTGGTCGCGGATGGCCTCAGCCGACAGCCCGGGACGGCTGAGCCCGCGCGGCAACAGGGCCGTCACGGCGACTCCGCGCCGCGAGAGCGCGGCCATGGTGCTCGTGGCTTGCTCGGCGTCGGTGGCGGTGGTGGGCAGTAGCCTGTCCCAGGCGTACAGGATGCGAAGGGGAGCGCTCACGCTCAAACCATGCAGCGCTGGGCCCGGCTTTCAAGGCGACGCAGGGGGCGTTGCTCAGGCGCGCAGCGCGGCCTCGCGGGCGCCGAGTAGGGCGAGGTCGGGCTCGTCGAGCAGCGCAAGCGGGATCGACTCGAGCAGGGCACGCATGCGGTTCTTGGCGAGGAAGGCCTCGCGTAGCGTGCCTTCGGACAAAACGCCCCTGAGCTTGCGCGCGACGCCGCCCCATACGTACAAGCCACCGCGGGGTATCGTCTGCAGGGCGATGTTGCCGAGCTCTGCGCCGAGCAGCTCGGCAAACCAGCTGACGGCCGCCACGCAGGCCGCGTCCATCGCGCTCACGCCGAGCTCGCTCACCACGGCGCTCCTGTCGTCGGCTTCGCGCAGACGCTCGAGCGTTTCGCGATCGGGCGCGGCGATGCGCTGCTCGAGCACGGCTTCGAACAGCGTGTAGAGTCCGGGACCCGACACCACGTGCTCGACCGCGACCTGGGCATGGCGTGCGCGCAGCATCTGTAGGAGGCGCACGTCGCGCTCGGTGCGCGGGGCAAAGCTCGCGTGCCCACCTTCGGTGGCGAAGGCGTGGGCGGGCGGCACGAGATAGGCGCGGCCGAAGCCCGTGCCGATGGTGGCGAGGGCTAGAGGTGCCTGAGGATCGACCGTAGCGTTGTTCCAGACGATCGTCCGAGCGCTGCTCGCGGCGCGGATGCCGAGGATGGCGGCCTCGGCATCGTTGCGCAGGCTGCACTGCGTCGTGCCACACACCTCGCGCAGCGACTCGAGGCGTATGGTCCAAGGCAGGTTCGTCGTGTGGCACACGCCGTTCGACACGGGCCCCGCGACGCCGAAGCCCGCAGCATCGACGCGCGCGCTGCCGAGAAAGCGCGCGACCAGCGGCTCGAGGCCCACCTCGCCCGCGCTCGCGTACTCGGCCTTGCGCTCGAGCTCGAGGCTGCCTGCGTCGTGGCCCGCGTACAAAGCGAAGGCTGTTTTGGTCCCGCCGATGTCTGCTGCAAGAACTCGCATCATCTCAGAAACAGATGATACGCCGGATTGTCGGTTTCTTCGATGTACGGATAGCCAAGCTCGTCGAGGAAACTTTGGAACTCGGCATGTTGCGCGGGCCCAACCTGCATGCCGGCGAGCACGCGTCCGAAGGCGGCGCCGTGATTTCGGTAGTGGAAGAGGCTGATGTTCCAGCGTCCGCCCATGCCGGTGAGAAATTGCATCAAGGCCCCGGGACGCTCCGGGAACTCGAAGCGGATCAGCCGCTCTTCGTCGGCGGGCGCGCGTCCACCCACCATGAAGCGCACGTGCAGCTTGGCCATCTCGTTGTGGGTCATGTCGGTGACCGCGAGATCGGCCTTGCGTAGGCGCTGCAAGATCTCCGTGCGCTGCTTGGCACCTTGCGAAAGGCCTACGCCGACGAAGATGTGCGCGTCGTCGCTGCCGCCGTAGCGGTAGTTGAACTCGGTGACGGGGAGCTTGCCGAGGACTTGGCAGAAGTCTTTGAAGGATCCCTTGCGCTCGGGAATCGTCACCGCGAACAGGGCCTCTCTGTGCTCGCCCAGCTCGGCGCGCTCGGCCACATAGCGCAGGCGATCGAAGTTCATGTTGGCGCCGCTATCGATGGCGATGAGCGTCTTGCCGCGCAGGCCCTCGCGCTCGACGTAGGCCTTGGCGCCCGCGATGGCGAGTGCACCTGCGGGCTCGGCGATGGAGCGCGTGTCGTCGAAGACGTCTTTGATCGCTGCACAGATGGCGTCGGCATCCACGAGGATCACGTCGTCGACGTACTTTTGGGCGATGCGAAAGGGCTCTTCACCGATCTGTCGCACCGCCACGCCGTCGGCGAAGATGCCCACCTGCGCGAGGCGTACGCGCTCGCCCGCATCCATGGCGGCCTTCAGGCACGCCGCGTCGTCGGGCTCGACGCCGATGATCTTGATCTCGGGATACAGGTGCTTGGCGTAGGCTGCCACGCCGGCGATGAGCCCCCCACCGCCGACCGGCACGAAGATGGCGTGGATGGGACCGCGATGCTGACGCAGGATCTCCATCGCGATCGTGCCTTGGCCGGCGATGACCTCGGGGTCGTCGTAGGGGTGCACGAAGGTGAGCCCTTCGCTCTCTTCGAGCTTGCGCGCGTGGGCGTAGGCGTCGTCGTAGCTGTCGCCGACCAGAATCGCCTGGGCGCCGTAGGAGCGCACGGCCTCGACCTTGATGGCCGGGGTGGTGGTGGGCATGACGATGCAGGCGTAGATGCCGAGCTTTTGCGCCGACAGGGCCACGCCTTGCGCGTGGTTACCCGCGGAGGCTGCGATCACGCCGCGCGCCCGTTCCTCGGCGGTGAGGGTGGCGATCTTGTTGTAAGCGCCCCGTAGTTTGAACGAGAACACGGGCTGCAGGTCTTCGCGCTTAATCAGAATCTCGTTCTCGAGGCGTGCGGAGAGGCGGGGCGCCTGCTCCAGGGGGGTTTCGATTGCGACGTCGTAGACGCGCGCCTTGAGCACCCGCTCGAGATAACCGTGAGACTCCATCGTTCGAAGTTAGCCGCAGAAGCATGTGAGAGCACGCAGACCCGGCGCTGGCGCGGGGCGTGTGGCTCAGGGCGCAAACAGCGGTGGCAGCTTGAGCTCCAGGTGCAGCACCCCGTCGCCCACCTGCATGCTCGCGAGCTCGAGCACGTCGAACAGCTGGGCGAGGCCGCGCTGATGGGCCCCGCGCACGGCGGGCACGCTACGCAGGTCGACGCGCACCTCGCTGCCGTCGCGCTCGGCGATGGCGTCGTAGATCGGATCGTGGATACGGCCGAGGAAAGGGCCCCACAGCGTGTGCGCGACGAGGGCCGCAATGGCGCCCACCAGATCGCGTACCAGCACCTTGCCCACCACCTCTTCTGGCTCGACCAAGAAGAGCAGCTCCTTCGCACCCCGCGGGGCAAAGCGTGCTCCCAGGGGCTTCACGCTGAAGCTCAGGGGCACGCCCTCCATGGAGGTCGCCTCGATCCAAATGCGCCCGTCGCGACACACGCAGCTCGCTTGGGCGATGCCCTCGACGCGGGTCAGGGCCTTCGAGATCTGCGGCTCGCTGACGGATGAGGCCTGCTCGATCGCCTTGCGCAGCATCTTGGCGAGGTTGGCGAAGGGCAGGCCGAGGCGCTTGCCCGTGCCCTCGGCAAAGCTGCGAAACAGACTCTTGAGGATGTCGGAGCGATCTCCCATCTGGGGATCCGATTAGCCTGGGCGGGGGCGCGTTACAAGCGGGGCTTGGCTATTCCGCCGCGCGGCTCGAGTCCGGTGCGGGGGCTTCTGGGGTGTCGCTGAGCGCTGCGCGCAGGGCAGGCAGATCCGTGGGCGCGAGCGTTCCGTGGCCCATGAACGTGCGCACGATGCGCGCCGGGGCCTCGCCGTCGCCGAGCAGGGCCTCGAGCACTTCGGTCGGCCGCACGCCTCCTTGCTGGGTGATGCGCACCGCGAAATCGAACCCCACGAGGTCGCCCACTAGACCTGCGCGCTCGATCGCCTCGCGTCCCGCGCTCGGCCCCACGGAGATCAGGTACTTCGAGACGTCGATGGTGCGCTTGATGCCCTTGACGTCGCGCGTCACCGAGAGGGACGACGCGTGACGCGCCTCGAGCTTTGCGAACAACGCCGCGTCGCCATCGAGGCCGAGATCGGGCAGCGCCGCACGCGAGACGAACGCCGCATAGCGCGCCGTGTCGATCACCTTCGGCAGGCTCGGATCGTGCGCTCCGAGCACGCAGGCCGACAGGAAGGTGATGTCTTCGAGCGTTTCGCCCATGAGCCGCTCGCGGATGGTCGTCTCGTCGAGGCCGGGCGTCTCGCACAGCTTGACGTCGACGTACTCCGCATAGCTCGCGACGCCTAGCGGAAGCGCCGGACCAAAGCTCATCTCGGGCTTCGGGTGAAAGCCCTGCGAGTAGTGCATCGGCAAGTCGAGCCGACGGAACATGCGTGGCAGAAGCCGCACGAGATCGAGGTGGGAGCGGAACGCGGCGCGTCCGAGCTTCGTGTAGGCGATGCGCACGCGCACCGGGCTTCCTTGCTCGAATTTCGCCGTGGGCTGCCGATGCTTGGGCGTGACGGGAGCCTCGATCACGCTCGCATCCGGCACAGGGCGCACCTTCTTTTGCAGCGCGTCGAGCGACACGAGGAAGTCGCGGCGTTCCTCACGCATCTGCGTCATGTCGCAGGCGATGCCGCAGTTGTAACAAACGAGCTTTTTCGCGTCGGCCTCGTGCTCTTCGAGGTTCGTGTGATGCACGAAGTTGCCGACGGCCTTGCCGCAGGGTGGGCTCAGCCGGTTCTTGACGGCCTTGCGGTATTCCTTCGCCAAAAAGCCCGCCTCGAGCCCCACGCTGATGTGATCCCAGGGCAGCTTGGCGTCGAGCGGGATGGTGTCGAGGTAGCGTGCGGTGTCGATGCCGTAATGCCCGAAGGCCTCGACCCACAGGTCGAGCTTGAGGTGCTCTTCCCAGCAGTCGAAGCGCGCGCCATGACGGTAGGCGCGTTCGATGGCGTCGCACAGCGCGCGGTCGCCACGGGCGAGCACACCCTCGAGCCAAGAGCCCTCGGAGTCGTGCATGCGCAGCTTGACGCGCGTCTGCCTTGCCTCCTCTCGCAACCAGCGCTGCTTCTCGAGCACCGTGTCGCGCGGATTCATGGCGCTCCACTGAAACGGCGTGTGGGGCTTGGGCACGAAGGTGCTGACGCTGACCGTGACCTCTGGCGCACGGCCCTTTTGCACCCGCTTGCCCACGTCGCGGGCCCGCGCACCGGTTTGCACGATGCCGCGCACGTCCTCTTCTTCTTCCGTCGGCAGGCCGATCATGAAGTAGAGCTTCATCTTCGACCAACCGCGTGAGAACACGCGCTCGGCCGTCTCCATGAGCTGCTCTTCGGTGACGTTCTTGTTCACCACGTCGCGCATGCGCTGCGAGCCCGCTTCGGGCGCGAAGGTGAGGCCCGTGGCGCGCACCTTTTGGATCTCGTCGAGCAGCTCCTCGGTGAGCCCGTAGGCACGCAGCGACGACACCGACAGCGACACGCGCTCCTGCTCGAGCTCCTTCATCACTTTGCGCACGAGCGGCGAGATGGCGCTGTAGTCGGCCGTGGAGAGGCTGGTGAGCGAGGCCTCGTCGTAGCCGCCCTCGCGCACGGCGGTGAGGATCGTGTTGACGATCTCCTCCGGCCTTCGCTCCCGCACGGGACGATAGATCATGCCCGCCTGACAGAAGCGGCAGCCCTCGGTGCAACCGCGCGCGATCTCGACCGAAACGCGGTCGAACACGGTCTCGGTGTTGGCGACCGGGCCATCGGCGGGGAAGGGATACTTGCTGATGTCGGCGACGAAGGCGCGCTGCACCGGTAGCGGAGCCTGCTCGTCGTGGGCCGCGGAGACGTAGAGCATGCCCGTGCTCGCGTCGGGGGCGACGTCGTACAGCGAGGGCACGTAGATGCCGCCGAGCTTGGCGAGCTCGATCAGTCGCTCGCGACGGGGAACGCCCGCCTTCTTGAGCGCGCTCCACGTGAGCATCAGCTCGGGCGTCTTCTCTTCGCCGTCGCCGATCACGAAGGCGTCGATGAACGCTGAGA
>CAYNOM010000050.1:0-17496 GCA_964398415.1 uncultured Polyangiales bacterium
CGGCGTAGCAGCGAGGCTCGAAGCGACGCAGAAGGCCTTCGCGCCTCATGCGTTGTTGACGGGTTTTCCGGTCGCCCTCGCGCTCGCGACGAGCCGCATCGATCACGATGCCGCCCTGTCGACCTTCGCGCCGAGCACGTTGCTCGTGGCCGTGCTGAGCCTGGCTGCTTTCGGCGTCTCGGCACTGGCTTTGACGGGGCAAGCCCGCGCCCTGCGCCCGGTCGAACGCAAACCCCTCGGCGAGGTTGCGCCGATCGAGCCCGAAACCCGCAGGCAGCGCCTCGGCGCCCTCGTGCTCAACAGCGTCACACTCGGCATGCTGGGCATCTTGGTGTGGGGCACGTGGGCCTCCCCCGCGCACTATCGCGAGCATTGGGGAGCCTCGGCGAGCGCAGGCTCCGCGTTCACGGCCCTCGGCGCGGGCATCGCCGGCTCTATCGCGATAGCGATCGTGGCCCCTGGCTTGCGCGCCGAACGCGCCGAGCCCGTCGCCCCCGAGGTGTTGCGACGCAAGCTCACCTGGCTCGCACTGGTCGCGACGAGCGGGCTCGTCGTGTACGCGCTGACGCGCCTCCGCTCCTGAGCGCACGCCGTTCAACCCTCGTCCACGCGCGTGGCGCTGAGGTCGTCATCGCCGCGCGTGAGCCCCGCCGTCGCCTCATCCATGCGGCGCATGCCCTCGAGCAAGAGCTGCTCGGTGGAGTCGTGAATCACCCGGCGTGCGGGCACGAAGGCGGGATCGAGCTCGAACTCGCCCTCGGCGAGGGCAAGCATCGCATACACCGCATCGGAGCCCTGCCGCCCGCCAAACGTGGCCTGGTGGATGGCGCCGCTGCCGAACTGGATCTCACCCGGACGCCCCTTCGAGGTGATGCGCAAGAGCCCCGTCTTGCCCGTCCGTGAAAGCACCTGCAGCACATCGGGCAGGGGCATCTCCGAAAGCGAGCCACTCACGCCACGCGGGGCGCGTTCGCGCGCCGACTTGTGCATCGCGTTTTCCGCCTTCGCCACCACGACGTCCGGTGCCGCCGGCTTGATGATGTAGTCGGCGGCTCCCAGCTCGAGGCCCCGATCGACCGAGGCGCGATCCGAGCGGCGCGTGACGAACAACACCGGCACCTCTGCGCCCGTGCGGTGCTTGCGGATGTACTGCACGAGCGTGAACCCGTCGTGGGGCTTGAGGTCGACCTCGGCGATCACCGCATCCACGCCCCCCTGCTGAAAGCGCTTGTAGGCCTGCTCCGCGGTGCGGCACAAGACGACCTCGAAGCCGCGCTCGACCAACCGCAGCTCGAGCACCGTCGTCTCCTCGGCGTCGGCATCGACGAGCAGGATGCGTGGCCGATCGCCGAGCAGGCTCGACTGCATGTCTTCGCCCAGGGCCGCGACGCGAAAGAGATCGACCAGGTTCGCGTCGAAAATTCGGTCTTTGTAGCGCCCGAGAACCTCCACCGCGGCCTTGGCCGTCAGCGTCTTGCGAAACGGATTGCGCGCGTTCGAGGTGAGGTCTGCGTAGGTCTCGGCGATCGCGAGCAGGCGGGCACCGAGGGCGATGTCTTTGCCGGCGCGCCGATCGGGAAAGCCACGACCATCGACGCGCTCGTAGACGTGGGTGAGCGCATCGACGCAGGTCTTGGGCAAGCCCGCCGCCTCGAACAGACGCACCGGGCTCATGAAGCACTTCTGGGCCTGCGTGCGATGTCCTTCGTACTCGGCGACGTTGAGCGCGGTGAGGTGATAACTCGAGGTCTTGCCGACGTCGTGCAGAAGGCCCGCGAGACGCATGGCGTAGACGTCGCTGCCATCGAGCCCCATGTGCTCTGCCACCTTCTGCATGAGACGTGACACGAGCGCTGAGTGACCGCGCAGCTCTTGGCGCTGATTTTCGAGCAGCGAGACGAGCACGTTGACGAGCTCCACGCTCGACACGAGCTTCGGGCTGTCGGCGAGGCTCAAACGCTGCATCGCCGGCATGGGCAGCTCACGCGGAATGCCCGGGGGCGGTGCGTCGGGCGCACGCGGGGCGAGCGCTTGCGCAAGGTGCGCCTTCTTGACCTGCGAAGGGCGACCGAAGGGATCGTCGTCGCCCTCACGCTCGTGGCGTGGCGGGCTGTCCATCACGATCGTGGCCCCACGGGGCATTCGCCGCTCGGCCTGCGGAGCAGCGGGTGCTTCGACCTTTTCAGGTGGCGCAGGCGCTGCGGCGGGTGACGCTGCCTCTGGAACGTTCTGCATCTGGCCTGTCAGATGCTCTTCCGTGAAGACGTTGCGCTCGTACGTGCTCATCATCTGCTGAAACTGGTCGTAGCCCTCCTTGTCGACCCTTCCGAACGCATGGATATCGCCGGCGTAGTGCTTTTGGATGGCCGCGCGGATCGCCGCTGGCCGAGCGATGTAGCCTTTCACGGCGTTCACGTTGGCCGCGAGCTTCACCTGTTGCGGGATTTCACGATTGTCGGGATCGGCGAGCACCACGGCCAAGCTCTTGTCGCGCCCGTCGAACACCACCGGAAAGACCAAGAGGCGCTCGGCCAGGTCGCGCGGAACGAGCTGCAGCGTGGCGCGATCGATCTCGGCCTTCGACAGCTTCTCGGTCGACACGAAGCGCGTCTTGAACAGCGCGGCTATCCACTTCAGCAAGGCTCCCTCTTGCAGAATGCCGAGCTCGACGAGGGAGTCTTCGACGCGCCCGTCCGTGGCCTTGGCGTGTTGCCACGCGGCCTTGCGTTGCTCGGCGCTGATTCGGCTCTCGGAAAGCAGCCGATCGAGCAGGCTTTTCTGCAGTGGGGTCACCCAGGCTCCCATTGTAACGGAACCCTCCCGAAGCTCAGAGCCCTTCCACTTCGCGCGCACTTTCGTGCCGGTACGTGTGGGGCACGGGTGTGCATGTGCGCATGCGGCTCACAGCGAAAGCGCCCGCTCGACCCCCTGAACGAGACGCGCGAAGGGCGTGCGCCGCGACAGCTCCTCCGCCGTCAGCCAGGCGAACGCGTCGTGCTCCTCGGACAATCGGACCTCGCCCGCGAGGTACTCGGCGCGATAGACGAGCACCACCATCGGGCTTTGCCCGCGCCGCGCCGCGTACGCGTCCACGGGGCGTGGGTCGATCCGCACCGAAAGGCCGCACTCCTCGTCGATCTCGCGCGCGACGGCGATCAGTGGCTCTTCGCCAGGCGACACCCGTCCAGACAGGGTCTCCCACAGCCCCGCCCCGGCATCCTTGTGCCTGGCCCGGCGCATGCCGAGCACCAGGCCTTCGCGGACGATCACCGCACACACCGCCACGATCTGCTCGAACTCGTGCATGTTTCCCGCTCAACTCGTGGTTTCTGAAAGGTCAACTTTCGGTACTGCAAGGCGGCTTGACCAGGAATTTCCTGATCGCGGCCGGGCCTTCCTACCATTCGACGACGGATGAACACGGACCCCGACCTCGCCCTTGACTGGCGCTCCGCGATCGAACGATGACCCGACCGCACCTGCCCGACCGCCTCACGCCCCGCGCGCCCATCCCGGGACCGACCCGGGCGTCGCTGCGACCGCAGCACGACGCCCTGCTCGCACACCTGTTTGGCCCTGGCACCCATCACGCGGAGCTGCCGCCCCTGAGCGACCTCGTGTCTGCCGTGCGCTCACTCGCGGAAGGCAGCGCACGCAAGGTGCTCTTGCCCCTGTCGAGCAGCACCGGAGAGGTGGCGCTCGTGCGGCGTGGGGATCAGGTGCTGCTCAGCTTCTACGACAGCGGCCCCGTGCCCCAGATCTTCCTGCGCGATCGCCCGACGCCGCTCTCGGCCCTGCTTTCGCACTGCAGCGCCGCAGCCCAGGAGCTATCCGAGCTCACGGCCCCAGGGCCCACCCAGCTCGCTGCCCAGCGCCTCGCCGAGCGCGCAGCATCGACCCGCGTGACACCCGACCGCAGCCAAGCCCTTTTGCCCGTCCAAAAGCGCGGTGGCGCGCTGACGGTGCCGCGCGACGAAAGCCCCCTGGCCTTCGGCTTCGCCCTGCAGCTCGTGCACGCCGAGGGCTCGAGCGAGACCGCCACACGCGCAGACGTGCACGCGCTGTTGTTCGATGGCGAGCTGTGGGCCTTCGGGCACGGCCGACGCATCGTCCTCGCGCGCGGGGCCGTGTTCCCGGCCGTGGCGCGCATGGTCAACGCGGCGCGCGGCGTCGTCGATGCGTGGGAGAGCCAACGCGCCTGTGCGCTGCGCCTGCGCGCGGGTGACTTCGGCATCGGCCTGCGCCTCGATCGCGACGCCAACGTGGCCATGACGCTGACCTCCGCTGCGAGCGACGGAGTGACGCTCGCGTCCCTCGACGTCCCGAGCGCCGTCTTGCCGATCTTGCGCCTGGCCTCGGACGTGGTGCGCACGGTGATCAGCCACGACCGATCGCAGAGCAGAAACCTGCGCCTCGTGGCCCTGCGCGACGAGGTGCGCGCCCTACGCCGCGTCGTGCGCGCGCGAAATCAGCGCGTGAGCTTCACCAATCGAGACCCCGACAAGCTGCGCGCGAGCGCCGTGCCCCACGCGCCGCGGGAGACAGCTCCCGCTGCGACGACGGATGCCGGCCGCCCCGCGGGTCGGCTACGCCTGTCTTTGCGC
Source organism: uncultured Polyangiales bacterium (assembly GCA_964398415.1). GTDB lineage: Bacteria > Myxococcota_A > Polyangia > Polyangiales > DASUME01 > DASUME01. The sequence continues at coordinate 4,605 of CAYNOM010000050.1, forward strand.
TGGCGGGCGGAAGTGGACGGGCTCGACGCCGCGGCCACCTTTCTATGCGGCGATCGTCTGGTCGTCGCCACGCCGCGCTGCCAGCTCGCCCTGTCGCGCGACGATGGCGAGTTGATCTGGATCCGCCACCACAGCGTGGCCACGTCATTCATGGCGGGGACCTCGCTGTTGTGCGTCACGCCGGATGGCGAAGTGTCGCTGTCGGACGTGACCGACGGCGAGCCCTACGCGCGCACCCGCATCGCACCGCGCATCGGCGGCGCGCTGCACGGCCTGTTGCTCGGCGGCCGCAATGCCCCGCCCGTCGCCGTGCTCACCGAAGGTCGCGATCGCCTGGTGGCCATCGACGTGCGCACGGGCGAGCCGCGCTGGCGCTTTCGCTCACGCGGACGCGGAAACTTCCGCCTCACCCGCGCGGGACGCATCCTGCTCGTCGCCTGCGGCGACAGCACGCTCGACGCCATCGATGTGGCCACCGGCGACGTGGCTTGGCGCTGGTCCGATCCGGGCCGCATCGTGCTCGCGCCAGCCGTGACGCGTGACATGGCCCTCGCGGTCTCGGGCAACCCCGGCTCCGAGCGGGGCGCTTTGCTCGGCCTCGATCTCTACAGCGGGCAGCTCGCATTTAGACGCCATCTCGAGAGTGGTCCGCTCGCCACCCCGGTGGCCAACGAACACCACGTGGTCGTGACGACCATCGAGGGCGGCTGCGTACGTCTCTCGGCCTTCGATCTAACGAACGGCGAGCAGCGCTTCAGCGTACCCGATCCAGGTCTCGGCGAAGGTGGCGCGCCGCTCGTCGTGGATCGGCACCTCGTGATCAACACTCCCGGAGGCCACGTCTCGGCCATCGACCTGTCGAGCGGTGAGCAGCGCTGGGCGCACCACATGGCCGATCCGGTGCGCGACGACGTGCCCCGACGCCTCGAGCCGGTGCTGCGCGGCGGCGCCCTCTTCGTGCCCTCCGCGAGCGTGCACGTGGTGCGACCCGCCGACGGCGAGATCATCGGCGGCCCCATCTCCGATGGCATCATCCCAGACTTCCTGCGCGTCGACGAGCGGGGCTGGCTGTACCTGGCGGAGGAGAGTGGGCACATCGAAGCCTATGCTCCGGCGCCGAGTCTGCGGCTGATCAAGAGCTGAAAAGCGCGAACCTCCAGCCTATGCTTGCGGCGTGAATCCAAGAACCCCTTCACTCCTCTTGCTCGCGATCCTGGGTGCTGCCTGCGCCCGCCCTCCGCACGCGACCGAGCCCGCCCACGGCCATGCCCATGGGCACGGTCCGCAGCAGCCCCTCGTGCACCGCTTCGAGCGCGCCGAAGACTGGGCGGCTGAGTTCGACGCTGCGGATCGAGACGCGTGGCAGAAGCCCGAGCACGTGGTCGCCCTGATGCAGATCGAGCCGGGAATGAGCGTCGCCGATGTCGGCACCGGCACGGGATACTTTCTGCCCCATCTGTCGCGCGCGGTCGGCGAGTCGGGACGGGTGCTGGCACTCGACGTGGAGCCGGACATGGTGCGGTACGTGCGCGCCCGCGCGGCCAACGAGGGCCTGCTCAACGTGCGAGCCCACGAGTGCGCTGTGGACGATCCCGGGCTCGAAGCAGGCTCCGTCGATCGCATCCTGATCGTCGACACCCTTCACCACATCCCCGAGCGCAACGCCTACGTGCAGAAGCTGGCGCGCGCGCTCAAGCCCGGTGGACGCGTGGTGGTGGTCGACTTCAACCCGACGTCGAAACGCGGCCCCCCCGTGCGCCATCGCGTGCCCGAGCAGCAGGTCGTCCACGAGCTCGAAGCCGGCGGCCTCGAGGCGTCGATCGCGCCTTCGGAGCTGTCTGAGCAATACGTGGTAGTCGGTACCTTGCGATGAGCGCCTCAGAGACGTCGGTGCGCGAGGCTCGGCAGCTGCATGCGCACGCGCTCGACCACGCTGGTGTCGATGCTGGCGAGCGCAAAGCCCTCACCTTCGCCGCACTGCGCAATCACGCAGCCCCAGGGATCGACCACGAGCGCGTGCCCGTAGGAAACGCGCTTGCCGAAGTGCACGCCGGTTTGCGCCGCCGCGATCACGTAACACTGCGACTCGATCGCCCGCGCCCGCAAGAGCACGTGCCAGTGGTCTTTGCCGGTGTGTAGCGTGAAGGCCGCAGGCACGCTGAGCGCGACAGCGCCCTGCTCGACGAGCTTTCTGTAGAGCTCTGGGAAGCGCAGATCGTAGCAGATGCTGAGGCCGAGCTTGCCGAGCTCAGTGTCCGTGACCACGGGGACGTTGCCCGCGAGCACCGTGGCCGACTCTTCGAGCTTCGTGCCATCCGCAAGATCGACGTCGAAGAGATGGATCTTTCGATACGTGCACTTGACGCTGCCATCGCTCGCGAGATGCACCGAGGTGTTGTGAACCTTGTGCGGGTCGGCAGAGCGCTCCCAGAAGCCCCCGAGAAGCAGCTCGATGCCGAGGTCACGCGCCAAGCCCTGACAGCGTGCGAGAATCGGCCCGCCTGCGGGCAACACCTCCGCCACGTCGCGCTGTCCGCCGTCGGGTCCGAGGTAGGCGAAGCACTCCGGAAGCACCACAAGGCGCGCACCTGCGCCCGCGGCGGCGCGCACGAGGCGCTCGGCATTCGTCAAGTTGTGCTCGACGTTGGGGGTCGAGCACATCTGCACGACAGCAACGGGCGTGATCGGCATGGCGATCTCGTAGCATGGGCATGTTACGGTTGTGTATGTCGTTGGGCCGACCGGGCCGTCGCCTCCATCTCCTCACGGTCGCACCCCTCGTGTGGGCGCTGCTCCACGGCTGCGGAGGCGCGAGCGACTCGGCCGGCGACGAGCGCGGCGCCCAAGGCGCAGACGACTCGGGCTTGGATGCAGCCACCGACGCCGACGACGCGGCCAGCATGGTCGAGCCCGACGCAGGGCGTGCAGACGCCGGCGCCGACTCAACTTGCGGCGCGGTGACGGCGGCGGGCTCGTGCATCTCCGACGGCCGCTTCGAGGTGTGCGTGCAGCCCACGGGCGGAGCCGGGAGCCCCAAGCTCGTGCAGTTCGCCTGTCGCGTCGGCGAGCGCTGCGACGACACCTTGGGCATGGCGCGCTGCGTCCAGAACAGCGAGTGCGTGGGCGACGAGACGAGCTGCGGCGATGCCTCGACGCTGCGCAGCTGCGAGGCGGGCGCATGGAGCGAGAGCACCTGTGCGAGCCGCTGCGTGCAGACGCCGCTTGGCTCGGCCTGCGCGCCCGACGTAGCGACGACGACGCTGAACGCACGGGTCCGCCTCGCCGTGCAGCGCCCCAATGCCGAGCGCACCAATTGGGGCGCGGCGAGCTTCGTCGAGGCGCGAGGCCTTCTCGTGCTGAGCTACGACGGCGACGCGCTCGTCGACAGTAAGGTCACCGCCGTCGAAGACGCCAATGCCGGCGCCTTCAGCATTCTCACGCCCGCTGCGCCGAGCGACGACGACACGCTGGTCATCGTGGCGGCGGGCCAGGACAACGCGGGCAAGCTCGCCTTCGCCGTCGGCAATCCGGGCTATGAGCCCTCGAGCTCGCTCTACCGACCGAGCGCGAAAAAGCCTCCTGACGCGCGCATCTGGTCGTTCAGCCTCAAGACGAACAGCGTGACCGAGGGCAGCACGATCTCGATCGACGGTGCGAGCGGCGCCGGCGCAGCCCACGTGTTCGAAACCCAGCGCAAGGTGCACGCCTACGCCGCCGATTTTTACGCGCCGAGCGAGGCGCCTTCGGTGCTCGTCTGGGTCGGGCTCGGCGTGAAGTGGGATTGCGGTGCTTGCATGGGATCCATCCCCGCACGCGTCGACGACGCCCTGTTTGCCCACCAGATCTGGCTCGATGGAAGCGCGGAAAACCAGGGTTATTGGTCCGACTCGGTCACCGCCCACGAGCTCGGTCACTACGTCATGTCGACCCATGGCTTTCCGCCCGCCGAAGGCGGCGATCACTACCTCACGTTTCCCACCAACCCCGGCCAAGCCTGGAGCGAGGGCTTTGCCACCTTCTTCAGCGGCATGTGGCGCAAGGATCCCATCTACATCGACAAGCAGGAGGGCACGTACTTCTGGCTCGATCTCGACGCGCGCTCCTACAGCCTGAAGGGCTTCTCCTGGATGCGTCCGGCCGCCGCAGGTGGGCTCGCACAGTTGATCGACGAAAACGAAGTTGCAGCCTTGCTTCGGGCCACCGAGCTCGCGCTCAACGACCCTGCGCCCCTCTTACGCGCCCTCGCCTCAGAGCGCATGCTCACGCCGCCCTTCGAGCGGGGTTACAAGCGGCGCGAGTGGACCGACGCCGAAAACCCCGGCGCGTTCACCGAAACGAGCGAGTCGATCCCACACCTGGCGGACTTCTTCGACGCCCTACGCTGTGCCAACGCCATCAGCGCGGAGGCGCTCGACTCCGTCACTGTCCCTGCCGTCCACTACCCCTACCCCAGCGCGAGCCCCCTATGTCGCTGACGCGTTCCACAGGCATCGTCGTGTTGGTCTTCAGCGCTTGCGGCACGCCCGCCGAGCCGGCGCGCTCCCCGCATGCCGTCGCACCCCACGCAGACACTGGCCAGCACGAGGCGCGCGACACAGCCGCGAAGCAGCGCGCCCCCCTGCAGGTGCGCTTCGAAGGCCCCGCCACCCCGACACCGGACGGCCCGCTCACCCTCACGGCCCGGCTCGCGCAACACACGGCGACGACCTTGCCCCTGCACGTCACGCTTTCGCTCCCCGAAGGGGTGACGCTGCTCGAGGGCGCGGCCGAGCAAACCGTCGAGCTCGCGCGCGAGGCGACCCTGACCTTCGTCATCCAAGCGCACGAGCTTCCGCAAGAAGACGTGGTCCTGCGCGTCGGCACCCGCACGCAGTCCTTCGGCATGCACCACGAGGCGCGCTATCGCTTCGGACGCGCGGCCCCCTTGCCCGGCCTCCCGAACACACGAGGCCAAACGCTGCGCATCGGCAACAAGCGCTACGGGCGCGCCGTCGACATCACGCCGCGCGGCTTGCCGTCAGGCTCCGACGACCTACCCTGAGGGGTATGAGCCTGCTCGTCGCCTGGCTAAGTGCCTCCATCGGCCTGTACATCGCAGCCAACGTCCTGCGCGATGTGAGGCTCACGTCCTTCGTCGATGCGCTGTGGGCAGGCGCGCTGCTCGGCGTGCTCAGCTGGGCGCTGCACTGGCTCGTATTCGTGGTGCTCGGGGTCGCGACGCTGGGGCTCGGCTTTCTGCTCTGGTTCATCACGCGCTGGGTCGCCTCGGCCATCGTCATCCTGATCGCGGCGGCGCTCAGCTCGAGGCTCGAGGTTCGAGGCTTCGTCCCGGCCCTGATCACGGCGTTCATCGTCAGCGCCACGGGCAGCGTGCTGCGCTGGATGATGTGAGCCAGCCCTCGACGACGCCTCCCTCGTCGTAGAGCCCGACCGCATAACTTATCGAAGTCATGGCGTTATCCCGGACGAGTCCGCCGGGGTGGCAGCGCCTACTTGCGATTTTCTGCGCGCCCCGCTAAATGAATATTCATTCATTTCTCCGCCCGGAGCCCGAAGCCGGGACGAGCCAAAGGAGCTGCAGGATGCCGAGGAGCTACTTCACCGAAGAGCACGAGCTATTCAGGAAGCAAGTGCGCACGTTTGCCGAGAAGGAGCTCGCGCCCCACGTCGACGAGTGGGAGGAGAAGGGCATCTTTCCGCGCGAGATCTTCCAGCGCGCGGGCGAGCTGGGCATCCTCGGCGCCCACTATCCGGAGAGCGTGGGCGGCAGCGGCGGCGACTTCTGGTACTCGGTGGTGAAGGCCGAGGAGCTCAATCGCTGCGGCTCGGCCGGCGTCGTGCTCTCGCTGCTCGTGCAGGCCGACATGTGCACGCCGATCATCAACAAGATCGGCAGCGACTGGCACAAGGAGCACTTCCTCACGCCCGCGATCAAGGGCGAGAAGATCGGGGCCATCGGCGTGAGCGAGCCGAACGCCGGCTCGGACGTCGCTGCGATCCGCACCACGGCCAAGAAGGTCGGCGACGAGTACGTCATCAACGGCTCGAAGACCTACATCACGAACGGCACGCGCTGCGACTTCATCACGCTGCTCGCGCGCACGAGCGATGCCCCCGGCTACAACGGCATCTCGATGTTCCTGTTCCCGACCGACGTGAAGGGCTATCAGGTCTCCAAGAAGCTCAAGAAGCTCGGCAACCTCGCGAGCGACACGGCGGAGATCTTCTTCGAAGACTGCAAGATCCCCGCGAAGTGTCTGCTCGGCGTGGAGAACATGGGCTTCATCTACCTGATGCAGAACTTCCAGTCCGAGCGCTTGATCGGCGCGGCCGCGGCGCTCGCGGAGGGGCGTCGTTCGCTCGACAAGTCGATCCAGTACGGAAAAGAGCGCCACGCCTTCGGCAAGCCACTCATCAAGCGCGAGGTGTGGCAGCACAAGTTCGTCGACCTCTACACGCGCCTCGAGGCTGCGCAGGCCCTCTGTTACAAGGCCGCCGAAGCCTACAACGAGGACGTCTACCTCAAGAACGGCAACCCCTCCATGGAGACGGGCAAGCTCGTAAGCATGGTGAAGCTGCTCGCGGGCGACGTGGTCTCGGACATCATGGACACGTGCCTGCAGTTTCACGGCGGCATGGGCTACCTCGAGGAGCTCTGGGTGGCCCGCGCGTTCCGTGATCAGCGCCTGCTCAAGATCGGCGGCGGCACGAGCGAGGTCATGAAGTACATGATCGCCAAGGCCATGAACCTCTGAGCGCAGCTCACATCTCGGGCGTGACCGGCGCGACGACCTCGAAGGCCGTGCTCGGAATGCCCTTGAGGCCGTTCAGCTCCTCGTCGCTGAAGCGCGCATCGGGCTCACCCTGGAAGTAGAAGTCGCTGCCGTTGTCGGCCAGGATCATGCCGTAGGTCTTCATGGCCTGCGCGACGATGCGCGCAGCACCCTCGAGCGCCGAGAGGTCGTAGTCGGCGCGCAGTCTCACGCGCACGCCCATGGGCATGGCATCGGGGTCGTCTCCGTCGCAGCCTCCGGGCACGGCGAGGTGCGATGCGGGATGCGTGAAGGCGCCTTTGGTACAGCGCAGCGTGAAGCGAATCGCATGGCGCACCTCACCCGCCCGTACTTCGTCGTAGCGGACGAGGCCCGCGAGAATCGATAGCCCTGCTGCATCGGCAGAGGTGTGGCCCTTCGGACGCTGTCCGTAGCTATTCTTGCGTAGATCGAAGACGGCGCCGCTGCCGCACAGCCATTGGCTATCGTAGCTGCAGGCCCAGGCCTCGTAGGCTTTGCAGCTACCCTGCTGCACCACGATGATGTGCCTGTCGCCATCCTGCGCGTAGGGATCGCGCCCCTCGATCAAGACGTCGTCCGGGCCCGGAAAAGGATAGGGACCAGGATCGCTCTCGTCGTCGTAGTCGAAGGAGATGGGTGCTGCGGGCTGGCTCTCGGGCACGATCGTGATCGGAATCCCGAAGGGGCCGCCGTCCCAGTTGGCGCCGAAGTCGGGGTGCAGATCGGGGTTGCCGCGAGCGTCGAGATAGCGCCCGAGGCGTGCCGTGTAGTCGGCATCGACCGCGGCGTCTGCGATCGGCGTGTTCCAGGCGTCGTCGGCGGTGAACACCGGACAGCCGCCGACCTGCGGGACATCGCTGTCGGCGCCACCGTTTGCCCCAGAACCCCCGCCATCCCCCGCGCTCGTGCCATTTGCGCCGGAGGAGCCACCTCCGCCTCCGCTCGCGCCCCCGTCCTCAGACGCCGAGGCATCCCCAGCGTTGTCACCGCAGGCGGTCACGACGAGGAGGGTGAATCCGAGAATGAAAACGCGCATGCCTCGAGCTTCGATGCAACCACGGGACGCCACAAGATCTAACCGCTGCGCCCGGCGACGCGCGCTGCGTCCTCTGCGCGAGGGGAAGGACCTGTTGCCGCTTGCGGCAGACCGGGGGCCCACACGGGCAGGGCCATGCGCACCAGGGTGCCCTTGCCCTCGGTGCTTTCGATCTCGATGCTCGCGCCGAAGTTGCGCAGGATGTTGCGGCAAATGTACAGGCCGAGGCCCGACCCCTCCCCCACCTTTTTCGTGGTGTAGAAAGGCTCGAAGACGCGCTCCAGGCTCTCCTGCGCGATCCCGCAGCCCGTGTCCTCGAGCTCGACGATCACTTGCTTGTGCTCACAGCGTGTGCGCGCGGTCAGGCGGTTTTGCTCTCGGCCCCCTTCGCTCATCGAATGCGCGGCGTTCACGAGCAGATTCAGAAACACCTGTGCGAGGCGACCCGCGTTGGCCGATGCAGGCGGCACCTCTCCGAGCTCCAGTTGCACGGTGGCGCGGTGCTTGAGCTGCATGGCCGCCATGGTCAAAGCCCCACCGAGCGCGGCATTGACATCGGTCGCGGCCGGCGGGTCGTCCGTGTCCTCACGCGCGAACGTGCCGAGGTCGCGGACGATGCTCGCCACGCGCAGCGAGCCCTCCAACGCTTGCTTGAGGCGCGGGCTCAACGTGGACGCGTCCACGCCGCGCGACCCCATGCGATCGATGTCGCGCAGCACGAGCTCGAGATTCGAGATCACATAGGCGAGCGGATTGTTGATCTCGTGCGCCACGCCGGCAGCAAGCTGACCTATCGATGCCAAGCGCTCGCTTCGCTCGAGCTGAAGGCGCAGCTCCTCGGCATTGCGCCGCTCGGTGATGTCGCGCAGCAAGGCCATCTTCGCGGGGCGCCCTTGCCAGTCGACGTTCACCATGCGCACATCGATGACTCGCTCTGGCTTCGCCCGCGTGACCCGGATCTCGGCGTGGTCCACCGAAGTCGGCAGCTCGTCGGCAGGCTCTCCAACGAGTTGAGTGATGGAGCGCCCCAAGAGAGGGCACGCGGCCTCGTTTGCGTACAACACGCGCATCGAAGCATCGAGCACCAAGATGCCGTCCGCGCTGCGTGAGATCAGCTGGTAGAGGTTTTCCTCGTTGCGCCGAGCCTCCGCGGCCGTGGCCTCGAGACGCGCATAGATGCTCTGGCGGCCGATCGCATAACGGATGGCGCGACCCAACAGATCGGGGTCGATGCTGCGCTTGACCAGAAAATCCTGCGCGTGCTCTTCGACCGCCTCGAGCGCGAGCTCCGTGTCGTCGTTGGCCGTGAGCACCACGATCGGCACATCCACCGCCGCCTCACGCATACGCTGCAGCGTATCGAGACCCTCACTGTCGGGCAGGCCAAGGTCGGTGAGCACCACGTCCCACGGCTCCGACAGTCGGTCGAGCGCGCTCGCCAGATTCGTCACGTGATCGACAGACGCACCTGGCAGCGCTTCGTGCAGGTGGTCCTCGATGCGCGCCGCCGTGATCAGGCTGTCTTCCACGAGCAGCACACGAGGTGCCGAGCGGGCGCTGTCGCTGATGTCAGTCATCCTCCCCCCCTGAGAGAACGCCCAGATCGCGGCGAGCCAATCCGGAGATGGCGAGCTTCTCCGCTATTACGCGCGTCGGCCTCCACATAAGCAAACGCTACGCAACGGTTTCGGGTGTCGGCTGACACGAGCCGAGCCTCGAGGCGAAAAAACCCTCACATCGCCCCCTCTTAGCCGACATTCCGAAGAGAGGACGCAGGTCGCGTGGGACGTGCTCCCGCAGCCGATGGCGATCTGTCCAACAAATAGCCGGTTGGGGCGCCTCACCCGCGCCGCACCCCAGCGACGACGGGGGCGCGGCGATCTTGACTGGAGCCCCAACGAGTTGGCCCGGGCTGTGGCGTCCTGGGTCAGTCCGGCAGAATCAGCGAACCCTCATGCATCCAGCCGACCGTGCCGTCTTGAACTTTGACCTTGTGCCAGGTGCCCATCGTCTCGAGCACTTCCACCTTGGCCTTGCGCGGCACGACCCGCACCTTCTTGTCACGCTTGTCGGGGCCCACTCGCAACACCCCCTGGTTCGACGAGACCACCGCCATTTTCGGGGCGGGCGCGGGGGGCGGCTCCTCCACCTTCTCCGGAGCGGGCGGAGGCGGCGGTGGTGGTGGTGGTGGTGCGGGCTGAGCGACCTTCACAGGCTCGCGCTCCGGCGGCTTACCCGCGAGCGCAGACCTCTTCAGTCCGCCAAACGTGCGCTCGTAGAGCTGCGCCACGGTGCGGTCGAAGGTCTGCTCGGAGTGCAGCTGGTCGCGGTAGATGAAAGGAGACTGTTCTTCGATGCCGCAGTCGTCGTCGAGCTTGGCCGTCCAACTTTCCTCGAGCGCGTCGATCGTGGTCTCGCGCGCCGAGCCGACCCACAAAACGTCTCCCGAGCGCACGTCGATCATCTTCGCCTCGAGGCGTAGCTCGTAGTAGGGCAGGCGAAACAGACACTCTTCGGTGTCGCGATGGCGGTACTCGCCATCGTCTTCCACGCGCAACCCCGGCTCCACCTCGCTGAGATCTTCGATGTGAAAGAACTTCTCTCCGCCGTGCACCGACAACGACTGCACCATCAGCACCGCGTCGGCGTGGGTTTCCTTGCCCATCATCAACGCACGCGCGGCTGCCGAGCTGCCGGCCTGGGCCTTGCGCCCGAGGCGCGCCACGATCTCCTGGGAGACCACCTCGAAGCCCTGGCCGAGGAAGTACTTCTCGAGCCGACTCATGTAGTGCGCGCCATCCCGTTCCCGAGCCAGGGTCACGTCCACGTCGGCCGCCACGCTCACGCCCTTCTCTGGAGGCAGGAGCAAGATGCGCTTGTAAACCGTGCTCTCGAGCTGTGCCGTGGGCACGGATTCGACGGGCGCTGGCGTCGTCGGGCGCAACACCAACGTATTGGCAGAGCCGCAGGCCGAGAGAGAAAGGGCCAGGCACAGCACCCCGAGCAACATCTTCCTCATGCGTCAGATCTCCTGGTCGTGATTCGGAGACCATGGTCTCTCGGATCGGTCGCCCACACAAACCTTTGCCCGCCCGGCACCCGAGGCTGTGCGTCAATCCAGACGAATTCGGGTTGGTAGGCTTGCGACGGCCGGATCGCGCGGGCTATGTCATCGATCGCAAACATTCACTTTTTGGCGAGCCCGCGGCGCGGCGGCGACCAGCGCAGACCGTGACGGGCAAGGAGAGACCATGGGAACTGCCTACATCCTCGATGCCGTTCGCACACCGCGCGGCCGTGGCAAGAAAGACGTCGGCAAGCTGAGCGGCGTCCACCCGACGCAGCTGCTCGGCCAGACGCTGACGACCATCGGCGGTCGACTTGGCGTGGACGTGAACGAGATCGAAGACGTGGTGATGGGTTGCGTGACCCAGGTCGAGCAGCAAAGCGGCGTCAACGCGCGCAACGCCGTGCTCGCGGCCGGCTGGCCCGACCACATCACCGGGGTCACCCTCAACCGTTACTGCGGCTCGGGCGCCCAGGCGGTCAATTTCGCGGCCATGGGCGTGATGAGCGGCCAGCAAAAGCTCGTGATCGCCGGCGGCGTCGAGAGCATGTCGCGCGTGCCCATGGGCACGGGCTCGGGCGGCAGCCTCGACGGCGGTGACCTCGTGCTGCGCGAGAAGGTGTTCCAGGTGCCCCAGGGCATCAGCGCCGATCTCATCGCCACTCGCGAAGGCATCAGCCGCGAAGAGCTCGACAAGTTCGCTTGCGAGTCCCAGAACCGCGCCGAGCGCGCCCAGAAGAACGGCTACTTCGAAAAGAGCCTGTTCGCCGTCAAAGATCCGACCACGGGCGAGATCGCGCTCGATCACGACGAGCACCCCCGCCACGGCACCACGGTCGACGCGCTCGCTGGCCTCAAGCCCTCCTTCGACAAGATGGGCGCGTTCCCGGCCGGCCCCGGTGGCGCCACCCTCGATCAGATGGCCCTCAAGCGCTACCCCGAATACAGCGCCATCCACCACGTCCACACGCCGGGCAACTCGAGCGGCATCGTCGACGGCGCTGCGGCCGTGGCCCTCGCCAGCGAAGACTTCGTGAAGGCCCATGGCCTGAAGCCGCGCGCCAAGATCCTCGCCACGGCCACCTGGGGCGACGAGCCCGTGATCATGCTGACCGCCCCCGCCCCCGCCTCACAGAAGGCCCTGAAGCTCGCCGGCATGAACGCGAGCGACATCGACTTGTGGGAGATCAACGAAGCCTTCGCCGTCGTCCCCATGCAGACGATGCGCAAGCTCGAGATCAGCCACGACAAGGTCAACGTCAACGGCGGTGCCATCGCGCTCGGTCATCCGCTGGGGGCCACCGGTGCGATGCTGGTGGGCACGGTGCTCGATGAGCTCGAGCGCAGAAACCTTTCGACCGGCCTCGTCACGCTGTGCATCGGCGGCGGCATGGGCATCGCCACCATCATTCAGCGCGTCTGACCTCGAAAGTTCGCGCTCGCCCGCTTGACAGACCGGCCCCGCGCTTCGAAGCTCCGCGCCCCATGGGCGTTTTGCTCGACAGCGCGAAAGCAGGAGAGAGCTACGGCATAGCCCTCCTGCAGGCCGTCATCGCGCTGGTTCTCGTCAGCGGGCTCGCCTTCGTCACCTTGCGTTGGGCGAAGCAGCGGGGCCTGGGGCTTGCCCGCGGCAAGCTGCTGAAGGTGGAGGAGCGCGTGCCTCTCGATCTACGAAACGCGCTCGTCGTGGTGCAGGTCGATGGCCGAAGGCTGCTCCTCGCCACCTCCGAGACGGGCCCGGCGCGCCTGATCGCGGAGCTCGAGGCGCGCGCGCCCGCACCCGAGCCCGGCCATGAGTGACTTGTTCGGCGGCGCCCCGCTGTCCGCAGCCCTGGGGCTCTTGGCCCTCGCCGCCCTGCCCCTCGCGTTGATGACGGTCACGAGCTTCGCGAAGATCGCTGTCGTGTTTTCGGTGCTGCGAAACGCCCTGGGCACGCCCGACGTTCCATCCGGGGTCATCATCACCGCGGTCGCGCTCGCGCTGAGCGTGTTCGT
>CAYNOM010000051.1:0-17376 GCA_964398415.1 uncultured Polyangiales bacterium
GTTCTCCCAGATGGCGTAGCCCCAAGGCTTGATCACCATGCAGCCGCGAACCTGCGAGTTTTCGGCCAGGTCGGCGGCGCGCACCACTTGCTGGTACCACTCCGCGTAGTTGTCTTGTCGCGTGGGAACGATCGCTGTCTTTTCGCTGCTCATCTGGGGCTCCGAGGGGCGCGAGCCTAGCACGCAAGGCCCCTTCACGGTTATGCTCCCGCGACACCGGAGGAGGGGCATGAGCCGCCCATTGGAAGAAGCGTATTTCGCCCAGTTGAACGCCGAAAGGCGCCAGAAGATCCGCGCAGAGCTCGCGATCAAGGCGCGAGAGCTGGCTGCGGAGGCGGCGGTCGCCGAAGCCCTGCACACCGACGACGTAGGCCTCGTGCGGCGCCTTCGGGCCCTCGGCTTCGACGAAGACACGGTGCGCGTGCTCGATCTGCTGCCACTCGTGTGGGTGTCCTGGGCCGACGGCAAGACGCAACGTGAGGAGCGAATCGCCATCATGCAGCTCATGATCGAGCGCGGCATCGAGTACGAGAGCGATGCCTGGATGCTCATCGAGTCGTTGCTCGAAGAGCGTCCGAGCGAAGCCTATCTCGAAGAAGCAATGACCGTGCTGCGCGCGCTGCGCCTGAGGCAGCCGGGGGCCCTCGCCGACATCGTCGAGCTCTGCCACGCGATAGCCCAGGTCAGCGGCGGATTGTTCGAGCTCGGCACGATCGGCAAGGCAGAGCGCAGCGCGGTGGAGCGTGTCGCGGCCATCCTCGGCACCGTGGGCCTCGCGAAGCTGCATCAGCTCATGGGTTGATCAGGACGCACGGCGTAGGCTCTGGCTCGATGCCCGACACCCGACGCCACCGTGGACCCCATCCGGACGACGCACGCGACTTCGCAGAAGCGCGTCGCCGTCCCTTGTGCGAAGCCACCGCAGATCTGTCGTTTCTGCTCGGCCGCGGCTACAGCGAAGTCTCAGCGCTGAAGCTCGTGGGCGATCGCTTTCAGCTGACGGCGCGGCAGCGGCACGCCGTGTTGCGCGCAGCAGGCAGCAACGAAGCGTGTCGTGCGCGAAAGCTCAAGCGCATGAGCCCACGCGAGCTCGCGGGCGCGGCGCTCGGCGTCGACACCTTCAACGTCCTGATCACGCTCGAAGCATGCCTCGGTGGCGGCGTGGTGTTCGTCGGGTGCGATGGTGCCCTGCGCGACATCGCATCGGTGCACGGCACCTATCGACACGTGGAAGAGACCGAGCCTGCGCTCGCGCTCCTCGAACGCACGCTCACGGCGCTTTCGCTCGCCCGAGTGCGCTTCTACCTCGACCGCCCCGTCGGCAACAGCGGACGGCTACGCGGTCTCATCGAGACACGCTTCGCGCATGCTCCCTTCGCGTGTGAGGCCCTCTTGTGCGATGACGTCGATCGAAGGCTCGTGGCCGAAGAGAGCTGCGTGGCGTCGTCTGATAGCTGGATCCTCGATCACGCACGCGCCTGGTTCGATCTTCCGTCAACCGTGATCGAAACCCAGTCTCTACACGTGCGGCGCCTCGACCTCGGCGCGAGCACGCCCTGAATTGGGTGAGGCTCACAGCGTCGGCATGCGCAGCTTCTTCACGAGCTTCGACAGCGGCTGCACCCGATCGAACGACGCCCCCTGGGCCGGCCCCGACGCAGGCGCCGCTTGTTGCGTCTCGAGGCGTAACAGCTCCTCAACCAGTGCTGCCCGCTCCTCCTCGAGCTCGGCCACGCGCTCTTGCATGGCGCCACGCGCATGGGCCTCGGCATCGAGGCGCTGCACGAGCTCCTCGCGCTCGACAGACAGGCGCGTAAGCTCCCGGCCCAGGGACGCGCGTTCGCTTTCGAGCTTGCCGAGCGCGCGCTGCAACGTGGCCCGCTCGGCCTCGAAGCGTTGCTCGAGCGCGCGGTTCTCGGAGACGAGCGCGGACAGCTCACGCTCCCTCGTGCGACGCGCACCGTCGATCGAGGTCAACGCCGTACGTACCTCATCGATCTGGGCGGCCTGATCTTCGATGCGCAGGTCTTTCACGTGCGACTGCACGCGCTCACGACGCAGCTGAACGGCCAACATGGCCACGATCGACAGCACGCAGGCCACCATCGGACCAAAACGCAAGAGCAGGCGCTTTCGCTCGGCGCGCCTGCGCTCGTCACGCGTGAGGACGCACAGCTCGTGGGCGAAGCCCTGGGCCGTGGGGCGCAAAGAAGGATCGACCGCGAGAAAGCGCGCGAGTGCGGGCCGAATGTCGGCGAGCGTGGGATCATCGGGGAGCGACACGCCCTCGGTCGCACGGGAAAGCAGCGCGGCAGGGCTGCTGTTACAGCGCGCAAGGTCACGGGCGCCCGGGGAAAGCGCGTCGATCAGGGTCAACGCGAGCGAGAAGACGTCTGCCTTGCCGTCGACGGGCGAGGGCGAGCCACCGTGGCAGAGCTCGAGGTGCGCGCGCGCCATCTCCGGTGCCACGTAGGCGGGCGTGAATGCGGGCCACAGCTCCGCACCGAAGGCACCGACGCCGAGGTCGAGCAGCACCGGAAACGCTTCGCTGTTCTCGCCGAAGCGAGCGAGCAGAACGTTCTCGGGCTTCACATCCTGATGTCGAATACCCCGCGCGTGCATGGCCGCGAGGGCATCCGCGAGCTGACGAAAGATGCGCTCGGCTTCGACACGACTGAGGGGCTCGCGCGCCACGCGCTGGGCGAGGGTCTCGCCTTCGTACCAGGGCATGACGATGTAGAAGCGACCGCGATGCCAGCCGTGATCCTTGAAGCTCACCACCGAAGGATGGGACACGGCCGCGATCAGCTGCACCTCGCGCTGATAGCGCTCGCGCTCTGCATCCGATGCGGGTGGCCGGTGGGCGACCTTGAGGGCTACCACGTGGCCCGCCACGTCGAGATCGTTGGCGCGGTAGACCGCGCCGAAGGCCCCCTCGGCCACGAATGCGGCAATCTCGTAGCGACCGCCGATGACGTGACCGGGCTCGATGCGCGCATCGCAAGGGCGACTGCTCGTCGCACGCCGCCCG
This sequence comes from uncultured Polyangiales bacterium, assembly GCA_964398415.1. Classification (GTDB taxonomy): domain Bacteria; phylum Myxococcota_A; class Polyangia; order Polyangiales; family DASUME01; genus DASUME01. The sequence continues at coordinate 3,032 of CAYNOM010000051.1, forward strand.
AGCTCGGATTCGGTCTGTTGCCCAGAATCGGGGAAAGCCGTGGGAAGCAGCGCAAGGACGCCCTGTTGGGTCACGGGAACGAGACGCTTTGCCCGCCTTCGTTATTCGCCCGACCGGGACTGCTCACCACTTGGTCAGTGTCCGGCGAGCAGTTATGCTGCGCCGCGCGAGGTGAGTGACATGGCGAATTTGCGGGACAATTTGGCGCTGGGGCGGGTCCTTGTAAAGGGCGCGTACTACACCGGGGTGGTTCTGCGTGACGGTGCGCCACGCAGTGCCGCGCGCTTCCTGGAGGAGCACGCCGCGAGCACGCCCCACGCGAGCGCCCTGTTGTTCGAAGATCGACGCTACAGCTACGCCGGCTTCAACGCCGCCGCCAATCGCGTCGCGGATGTGCTCAGCTCGCTCGGGCTCACGCGCGGCGACTGCGTCGCACTCTTGATGGACAACCGCCCCGAGTACCTGTTCACCATGCTCGGCGCCAACAAGCTGGGCGTCGTCACTTCGCTCATCAACTCTCACGTCGCCGGCGCGCAGCTCGTGCACGCACTGAAAATCTGCAACCCCAAGCTCGTGATCGTAGGCGGCGAGCACCTCGACAACCTGCGCGAGATCATCGGCGAGCTGCCGGTGCCCCGCGAAAAGGTGCTCGTGTGGAGCGAGTGCGAAGGCGAAGCGCTACCGCCCTCCACGCGCGACATGAACGCCATGTTCCAGCGTGCGCGAGAGACGAATCCGCGCACCACCGTCGCGCAACGGGCCAAGGACGCCATGCTCTACATGTACACCTCCGGCACGACGGGCTTGCCGAAGGCCGCGGTGGTGAAAAACCAACGCTTTCTGCGCGCGGGCATCCTGTTTGGACGGGTGGTGCTCGGGCTGACGAAAGACGACACCACCTACGTGGCCTTGCCGCTGTATCACGCCACGGGCGGCGTCGCGGCGCTCGGCTCGGTGTTGGCCACGGGCGGCGCCATCGCCCTGCGGCGTAAGTTCAGCGCGAGCGCGTTCTGGGACGACTGCGTGCGCTTCGGCGCAACGTGCTTTCCGTACATCGGCGAGGTGTGCCGCTACCTCTTGCAGGCCCCCGCCACGCTCAGCGAGCGCAAGCACAAGGTCCGCGTGATCCTCGGCGCCGGCATGCGGCCCGACGTGTGGGATCCCTTCGTCGATCGCTTTCACATTCCGCGCGTCATCGAGTTCTACGGCTCCACCGAAGGCAACGTCGCCATGGTCAACTTCGACGGCCGCCGCGGCATGATGGGACGCCTCATGCCGGGCCAGCTCGTGGTGAGGATCGATCCGGCGACCGAAGAGCTCGAGCGCGATCCGCGTGGCTACCTGATCCGAGCGCGCGCAGGCGAGCAAGGCATCCTCATCGGCAAGATCGACAAGATCAACAAGTTCGACGGCTATCTCGATCGCGACAAGACGAACGAGAAGATCTTCGTCGATCCCTTCGGCGACGGGAAAAACTACTTCAACACGGGCGACCTCGTGAACCTGCACGACGACGGTTACGTGGCCTTCGCGGACAGGCTCGGCGACACCTACCGCTGGAAGGGCGAGAACGTCTCGACCACCGAGGTGTCGATCGAGCTCAACAAACAGCGCGGCGTGATCGAGTCGAACGTGTACGGCGTCGAGGTCCCAGGCACCGAAGGTCGCGCGGGCATGGTGGCGCTCGTGGTCGACGACGACTTCGAGCTCGACGCGTTTGCGAAGCACGTGATCGACGCCCTGCCCCGCTACGCGCGGCCCGTGTTCGTGCGCATGCAGAAGGAGCTCGCGCTCACGGGCAGCTTCAAGTACGTGAAGACCCACCTCAAGAAAGATGGCTTCGACCCGGCCTTGGTGACCGACCCGCTGTACGTGCTCGACAACGAGCAGAAGAAGTACGTCGCCCTCACGCCCGAGTTGTTTGCGAAGATCCAGGCGAAGGAGCTCAGCCTCTGACGCGCTGGGTCTTGCACTGCCACTCGGGGATGCGCGACGTGTCGTCGTGCGAGGTGCCCGAGAGGCGCTGACCGTCCGCGCGCCTGCGTCGCACAGACAGGCCTTCTTCGGCCCAGAAGGCCTCGGCGTCCCGCGGACCCCAGCTCTTCGCGTCGAGGCAGTCGAGCAGCTCTTCGCGCATCGAAAGGGCGCTCTGGGGCCTGTCCTGCGGCGACTTGGCGAGCGAGCGCATGATGATGCGCTCGAGATCGCGCGGCAGCTTTCTTCCCACGCGCTCGGACGCCGTGATGGGCGTGCGATACAGCTGCATGGAGATCAGCGCGTCGACGTCGCTCGGATCGTCGAACACATCCTCCCCCGTGAGCAGGTAGTAGGCGACGGCACCGAGCGCGTAGAGGTCGGTGCGCGCGTCGACGCGGTGCGTCTCCACCAGGGCCTCGGGCGCCATGTACATGGGTGTCCCGAGCAGCACACGCGGTCGGCTGTCGTTGGGATCGATGGGCGCCTGCAGGTCCGCCACGAGCCCGAAGTCCACGAGCTTCGGCAGATCGACGACGCCACCCCGGTCGCAGAGCAGGATGTTCGCGGGCTTGATGTCGCGGTGCACGAGGCCGAGCTCGTGGGCCTCGGCGAGAGCGTGGGCCACCTGGGCGATGATGTAGATGACGCGACCCGGCGGAAGCGGTCCGTAGACCTGCACGAGCTCGTCGAGGGTCGGGCCATCGATGTACTCCATGGCGTAGTAGTAGATGCCGTTCTGGGCGACGCCGAAGTCGTGGATTTGCACCGTGCTCGGGTGCGTGAGGCGGCTCGTCTGCTGCACCTCACGCACGAACAACTCGAGGCTCTCGTCGCCGGCCACGCGCGTGCGCAAGAGCTTGACCGCCACCGGGCGTGGCAAGCGATCGTGGCGAGCGCGATAGACGGCCCCCATGCCGCCTTGGCCTACCTTCTGCTCGAGCGTGTAGGGGCCGAGCTTGGTCCCCATGCCGATGGGCTCGCTTTTGGGCACGGGGCTCTCTACTTCTCCGAGCGCCCGGCGCAATGCGTCGCTGAAGGTGGAAAGCAGATGCTTCGGGCGAGCGCCCGAGGGCAACGAACGCTTGTCTGCGGTGCCTTTCACGACGGGGAGCCTACCGAAGCCGCGTTGCGCCGTGTGTGGGGATTTACACGGTGATCGAACATCGCCCGGAACGGCCGCTCCGGTGGGCCCATGTCAGAAAACCTGGGCTGACCTGGACGCTACCGCGAGCCCGATCCACTTTTAGGGGGTGGCCGCTCCAATCAGGACGCTCGGTCTCGGCTTTTCGCCGTGCCCTAACGACACCTTCATGTTCCACGCGCTCGTGCACGACCTCGTGCAGGTGGAGGGCGTGCGGTTCAGCGTCCAGATGGACGACATCGAGGCGCTCAACCGACGCGCCCTGGGCGAGAGCTCCGCGCCGCGCTTGCCGCTGACCAAGGTCTCCGCGAGCGCTCTCGCTTTCTTGCTCGACGACTACGCGGTGCTGCGCTCCGGGGCCGCGCTCGGACGGGGGGTGGGCCCGCTCGTCGTGTGCCGTCCCGATCGCGGTTTCACCTCGCTCGCCGACCTGAGCGGCAAGCACGTGGCCATCCCGGGCCTGCGCACCACGGCCTACCTGCTGCTCAGCCTCTTCGCGCCCATCGACATCAAGGTGAGCGCCGTGCGCTTCGACCAGATCATGCCGCGGGTCGAGCGCGGCGAGTTCGATGCGGGGCTGATCATCCACGAGAGCCGCTTCACCTACCACGACCATGGTCTGACCTCGCTCGCCGACGTCGGTGAGCTCTGGGAGCACGACACGGGCCTGCCGCTGCCGCTCGGCCTGATCGTCGCCAAGCGCGACCTCGGCCCGGCGCTCGTCGGACAGATCGAGAGCGCCCTCGCCGACAGCGTGCGTTACGGCTACGCGCATCCGAGCGCGAGTGAGGCGTACATCCGCGAGCATGCCCAGGAGATGAACCGAGAGGTGTGTCAGCAGCACATCGAGCTCTACGTCAACGAGCGCTCGATCGACATCGGCGACGAGGGCCGACGGGCCGTCGAGACCCTGCTCGCGCGTGGCGCCGCGGTGGGCCTGATCCCGCGCATTCGCAGAAGCCCCTTTCTCGACTGAAGAGCTCTTGACGCCTGGTGAACGCGTCAGCGCAGCATGAAGAAGATCACAACTCCCGTGACCGACACGTAGAGCCAGATCGGAAACAAAATGCGCGCGACCTTGGCGTGCGTCACGAAACGCTCTTGGAGCGCAAAGTAAAAGCTCGCGAGCGCCATCGGGACGACGGCCATCGACAACAGCACGTGGCTGATCAACACGGCGAAGTACACGCCGCGCATGACCCCCTCGCCCGTGTACTTCGTGTCGCCGTGCACGTAGTGGTAGACCACGTAGCCGATCAAGAACAGCGTCGACGAGGCGAAGGCCGACACCATCAGCCGCTTGTGGATGGCGATCTTGCCGTTCTTGATCGCGACGAAGCCTGCGAGCAGCAGGCACGCCGACAGGGCGTTGAAGCAGGCGTTCACCGCCGGCATGAACGCGAGATCGACGCTGCCATCGACCCCGCGTGGCACGAGCAGAAGCCACGCGAGAAACGCGAGCGCTGCGGCCGAAACCACGGCGTTGAACAGCATGAAGCGTCGGTCGTCTTGGGCGAGGAGCGGCTCCACATCACACCTCGTACTCGAACAATGCGTTGGCGATGGCCTGCTCGCCCGTCTCCTCGACGCTCACCGTCAGCGCCGCCTTGCCAGGCTCGAGCACGTAGCCGCTCGCGATGAGCGTCTGTCCGGGCAAAACGGGCGCCGTGAAGCGCGCCTCGAGCGCCTTGAAGCGTTGGGGCTCATCGCCCGCGAGCGCCTTGAGCGCGGCCCGGGCCGCAAAACCGTAGGTGCACAGGCCGTGCAGGATCGGGCGCCCGAAGCCCGCGGCCTCGGCCACCTCGGGCCGCGCGTGGATCGGGTTCACGTCGCCCGTCAGACGATACAGCAAGGCCTGCGTCGGCGACGTGACGAAGCGCGTCGAGAAGGCGGGCTCGGCAGCCTTCGGCGGCTTCGTGCGCAAGAGCGCAGGTGGACGCGGGCTCTCGAAGTTGCCCGCGCCGCGGATCAACAGCGACCACACCGTGCGCGCGTGAAGCTCGCCGTCGATCGAGGTCTGGGTCTCGATGTTGAGCAGGGCGCCCACCCGCATGTCCCAGATGCCCAGCACCTCGGCCAGCGTCGACATCACGCCCGCGGCGGGAAAGGGCTTGATCAGCTCGGTGCGCTGGGCGCTGTGCAGAAGCTGCACCACGTCGCCGCCCGTCTTCTCGAGCGCCGCAAACACCGGCTCGAACGCGGGGATCACCCCCCACGTCGGCAGCACGCGCGGCGTGGGATCGAGCAGGTAAGCGAGGTCGTCCGTCGAGGCGCCCACCGAAAGCGCGTACAGCGCCACGTCTTTCCAGGTGTACGCCTGTTCGAAAGGCCCGACCTTCGCGCCCACCGCATCCAGATTCAACGTCGACATGGAGCGTGGGCTAGCGCAGGCAAAGCGCCCCATCCAGTCGAAGACGCGCAAGGCAGGTGCGCTCACCAAGTGAACAGGGGCTTGCCCTCTTCGGCGCGCTGGATGACGTTCCACAACAGGTTGGGGGCGAAACGTCGCGCGCGAACCATGATTTTCGTCTCGATACCCGGGAACACGTAGCTCTTCCGCTTCTGGCTCGCGGCCTCGATCTCGTCGATGATGAAGTCGGGCGTGCGCAACATGCCCTGCTCCTTGGCGAGCTCGAGGGTCTTGGGCTTGCTCGTCGTCTGCTCGAGCAGGGGCGTGTTCACCTGCGGCGGGCACACCAGCATGATGTGCACGTCGGAATGCTTGTTCTCGCGGATCAGCATCTCGACGAACGCGTTCACGGCCGCCTTGCTCGCGCAGTAGGCGCCAAAGTGCGGCGAGAGCACGTAGCCCGCGACGGATCCGAAGAAGATCGCCTCACCCTTGCCGCGCGCGTTCATGCGCGGGAGCACGCTGTAGGCCATGTTGACCGTGCCGTCGTAGTTCACGCGCATCAGCTTGCGCACGCCCTTCGGATCGTGCTCGATCAGCACCGAGGAGGGCATGAGCGCGGCGCAGTGCATCAAGCGATCGATGGGGCCGTGCTTGTCCCAGGTCTCTGCGACGAGCTTCTCGATGGCGTCCTCGTCGGTCACGTCGCACACGACGGGGAAGAAATTCGGCCTGCCAGACTTCGTGGCCTCGAGCCCCTTGTCGTTGAGGTCGACGCCCACCACCTTCACGCCGCGCGCCACCAGGCGCTTGGCCGCAACCTGCCCCATGCCACTGCCCGCCCCGGTAATCAGGGCCACCTTCATGTCCGTCATGGTCTGAGCTCCCATTCGCCGCATGCCCCCGCTAGGCCGAGCCTCGGCCCGCCGAAGGCGCGAATGGAACACGTTTCATTTTCGACGTCAACGCCGGTCACGTGACTGCCAGCTCACAAGCGAGCGAAGGGAAAAGGTGGAGCAGGCAAGAGAGGGCGACGGCGCAGCAGCGCTTCGTGAGTGAACCGGGCGAGACTAGACTGAATGCCCGAGGGAGCGGTCCGTCGGCCGCCGAGGAGGTTCTCGATGACAGCCCGTGTGCGCGCCCTCTTGTTCGGCTTGAGTCTTTCGCTGAGCGCCCCGAGCCACGCCCACGCCGACGACGCCGAGCGGCACTACCAGATCGCACTCTCGCACAAGAAAGCGGGCAAACAGGCGGACGCCGAGCGCGAGTGTCGAATGGCCATCAAGCTGCGCCCGGATCACGCGGCCGCCTACTACACCTTGGGCACCCTAGAGCGCGTGGCGAATCGCCTCGAAGATGCGCTCGCATCCTTCCGCAAGGTGCGTGAGCTCGAAGCGTCGAGCTCCATAGGCTGGGCAGGCGAAGGGGCCGTCCTCTTGCGCCTCGCGCGCTACCCCGAAGCCGCCGAAGCCCTGAGGCAGGCCGTGGCGCTCGACGCGAACGACATGGCGAGCCTGGCCAATCTCGGAGCCGCCCTGCGCAAGCAAGGCAAGCACGACGAAGCCATCACCTACTACAGACGCGCTCTCGAGAAGCGTCCGGACGACATCGGGCTGCTCAACAACCTGTCGGTCGCGCTGAGCCACCAGGGCAAGACCGACGAGGCTGTTCGCGTGATCGAGCAGGCGCTCGCGAAGCGACCCGGCCACGTGGGCCTGCACGCAAACCTGGCCAAGGCCCTGCGCGCACAGGAGCGCTACGCACAGGCCATTCCGCACTTCGAAAAGGCGCTCGCGGCAAAGCCGGGTGACGCCGGTGCCTGGTTCGACCTGGGCTTCTGCTACCAGCAAACCAAGCAGAATGAAAAGGCCATCGCGGCCTACAAGCGGCACCTCGCGCTCAGCGACGGAACGGGCGCGGACAGCGTTCGGGAGCGCATCCGAAGCCTCGACTCGAGGTGAGCGAAACGCGCTTAGACGGCACGTGTGCGGCGAACGTTACCGCGGCGCAGGCCACCGCCCGTTCCGTATAAGCTCCGCCCAGTTTCGATGGACAAAGCCACCACTCCCCCGTAGTACGACGACCATTCGTTGCTTACGGGGTACGCGGATGAAGAAGCTGTTCATGGTGATGCTCGTGCTCTCGGCGCCGCTCTCGGCTGCAGCCCAGGAGCCCGATCCGGAGGCCGGTGAAGTAGGTGGTACAGGTTGGGAAGGCGGCTTTGAAGGCGACGCCGAGGCCGAGGGTGAGGCGGGTACCACGCCTGCGGCCGCGCCTGCACAGGCACAACCTGCTGCGCCCAGCGAAGCCCCGACGAGCCAGCCCGCGCCCGAGGGCGACGGCGAGTGGGACGAGCTGAGCACGAAGTATCCCAACAAGAAGTACATCGATGCGGTGCTCGAGCGCTCGAAGCACATGTCGCTCGGCTACGCGCTCGGACGCATGGGAGATGGGTTCGTCTTCGGCCTGCGCCTCGACCAGCCCGTCACCAAGACGAACTGGGCTTACCTGCAGTGGTTTCACTACACGAACTTCGGCCCATTCAAGAAGCCGTTCGATCCGGTGCTGCTGCTCGGGGTGAACTTCATCGTGCGCACGAAGCTGGTGTTCGGCATCTTCCGCCTGTACGGCGGCGGTGGGTTCTTTGCCGGCTATAGGCCAAGCCCGTCCTGTCGAAACCCCTTCGACCAATCCGACATCGCGCGCGCCTACGTCGACCAGGGGCTCAACCCTAGCCTCCTTCCGCCCGACCCCAACTCGACCAATCCCGCGGTGCAGCGCGTGGCCGCACGCCTCGAAGACATCAGGGACCTCTGCAAAGAGCAGAAAGACAGCTTCTCGATCAGCGGCGGCGGCACAGGGGGAATCGAGTTCTTCGCGAGCCCCCTCAGGGCCTATTTCATCGAGATCAGCGGCGGCGGCGGCGTGCAGAAGAACGGCATCTGGACCGACTCCGGGCTCGTGCTGCGCGCCGGCAATCAGTTCTACTTCTAAAGATCTATCGAAAAATGGCTCAGAGCCGCTTGATTCACGCGAAACGCGGCACGGTGCCGATGGCCGCTTCGCTCAGCCGCGTGAGCACGGCGAACAGCTCGTCGCCCGTGCCCTTGTCGTGCAGCCAACTGCGGCTCGGCTCGTCGTAGTCGAAGTGCCAGCCGCTCTGCCCACCGGCCAGCCAGATCTGACACACCGCGCTCTGCGTGTTGACGACGCAACGACTGCCATCTCGGAAGGTGATGTTGATGGTGTTGCCCGCCGTTTCCACGTCGGCATCGTCCGCATCGATGGCGTCGAAGCCGTCGAGGATGCGCTTGAACGTGGCGTCGGCGAGATGACTGAAGCGTTGCTCGTCCATCATCCTGCTCTTCTATGGCCGTGAAGCCGAAGCTGCAAGCGGAGGCTCGGCCGGGCGCTCCACGAGACGCACGCGTAGCGCGTAGGCGACGAGAGAGCACAGCGCGAGCGCGCTCGCCGTATCGAACAACACTTGGCCCCCGAAACGCTCGAAGAGGTAGCCGCCCACCAGGGTCGCGCTGATCATGCCGAGGCCCATGCACGCGACCGACAGCCCCTGAACGGTGGCACGGACTTCCTCGGACGCTTGGCTCTGGCTCTCGTGGACGAAGGCCAGATACCACACGCCGAAGGTGATCGCGTGCAGCGGCTGTAGCCACCACAGGGCGGCCGCCGTGGTCGCATGCGCGATGCCGAGCCAGCGCATGGCCGACACGAGCGCAGTGACGACGAGCAGCACGCGGCCCACGCGCGCCCCGCGCAACAGGCGCGGTACCCACAACATGACGAAGATCTCCGCCACGACCCCCAGGGCCCAGTAGAGGCTCACCATGCGGTCGGTGACGCCTGTGAGGGTGCGGATGTGGGGCCCGTAATAGACGTCGTAGGCACCGTGGGCGGCGTAATAGAGCGTGGAGCCGACCCACAGCGAGAGCACGTCGCCGCGCCGCGCGAGCTGTTTGACGACGGGCAAGAGCGGCTTTCGCGTGGTGACGTGCCCGCCCGGAATGCGATGGGCCACCACCCCTGCCGCGAGATAGCCCGCGGCACCCGCCCAAAAAGCAGCGCTCAGGTCGCGGCCGACCCCGAGCGTACCCACCGTGAGCGCGCTGAGCGCAAAGCCCACCGAGCCGAACACCCTCACGTACGCAAAGCGCGCGGCGCGGTCGCCCAGCAAGCGATAGGTGCCCGCCTCCGCGAGCGGCACGAGGGAGCTCGAGGCCATGGCCCACACCACGAACGCGACCACCGTCACGCTGAACGGCAGCCGCTGGCTCAACGTCGCCATGGCCAGCGCGGACACGAGCGTGTTCACCTGCAAAAGACGCGTCGTGCCGAGCCACTTGTCGGCGATGGCGCCCCACACGGGTGGCGCGAGCAAGCGCGAGAGGGGGATCGTGGCCATCAGCCACGCATACTCGGAGGGGCGAAAGCCCCGGGCCTGCATGGCCAGCGCGAGCAGGGGCAGCACCGCTCCCAGGCCGAGATAGACCGAGAGGTAGTACCACCGCAAAACGTTCACGGCCTCGAATGTTCGGCATGCGGTCTTGTGCCGCAAGCGGACTCCCAGACGTGACACGACCACACACCGCCGCGTTTGCCCGAGGCTGCCCGCGGGACTAGGAAGCGCGCGAAGGGATGCCCATGAACAAGACCGAGCTGGCCAAGAGAGTCGTCGAAGTCGCGCTGCGTCGCGGAGAGTTCAAGCTGCGTTCGGGGCAAACCTCGAACGTCTACTTCGACAAGTACCAGTTCGAGTCACGGCCCGAGCTCTTGCGCGAGATCGCGAAGATGATGGTGCCGCTGATCCCCGAGGGGACGGAGATCTTGGCGGGGCTCGAGCTCGGCGGCGTGCCCGTCGCCACGGCGTTGTCGCTCGAGACGGGCCTGCCCGTGGCCTTCGTGCGCAAGGAGCGTAAGACCTACGGCACCTGCTTGATCGCCGAGGGAGCCGAGCTGGCGTCGAAGCGTGTGTGCATCGTCGAGGACGTGATCACGACGGGCGGCGCCGTCCTCGACAGCGCGAAAGAGCTGCGGGCCGAGGGCGCCCTGCTCGACACCGTGTTGTGCGTGATCTTTCGGGGCGACCCGTCCAAGGATCAGCTCGCCGCCGAGGGTCTGTCACGCGTCTCGCTGCTTTCGCTCGAAGACCTTCAGCCCTTCATGGGCTGAGGCGCGAGCGTCGAGCTGCGTGCGCCGTGCTCACGCCTCGGAGGGAGTGCTGCGGCTATCCTTGAGCATCACGTCGTGCACGCCACCTTCGTGGATGCTGACGGTGCTCGCCACCGTGAGACGGGCCTCTTTCTGCAGTTGGCGAATCGTCAGCGCGCCGCAGTTGCAGAACGTGGAGCGCGTCTTGGCCAGCGTGATGTCGAGGGTGTCTTTCAGCTTGCCCGCGTAGGGCACGTAGCTGTCGACGCCTTCCTCGAACTCCATCTGGTCTTTCTTGTTGCCCGTGTCGCCGTGGTCGTAGCGCTGCCAGTTGCGCGCGCGGTTCGAGCCCTCGCCCCAGTACTCTTTCATGAACTGGTTGTTGACGCGGACCTTGCGCCCGGGCGACTCGTCGAAGCGCGCGAAATAGCGGCCCATCATCACGAAGTCGGCGCCCATCGCGAGCGCCAAGGTGATGTGGTAGTCCTGGCTGATGCCGCCGTCCGAGCAGATCGGCACGTAGATGCCGGTCTCCTTGAAGTACTCGTCGCGCGCCTTGGCCACTTCGATCACGGCCGAAGCCTGACCGCGGCCGATGCCCTTCTGCTCGCGCGTGATGCAGATCGAGCCGCCGCCGATGCCCACCTTCACGAAGTCGGCCCCGCACTCGACGAGGTAGCGAAAGCCCTCGCGATCGACCACGTTGCCCGCACCGATCAGGGCGTTGCCGCCCGCCTTCGACTTGGCGAACGCGATGGTGTCCTTCTGCCACTCGGAGTAGCCGTCCGAGGAGTCGATGCACAGCACATCGGCGCCCGCCTCGACCAACGCCGGAATGCGCTCGGCGTAGTCGCGGGAGTTGACGCCCGCACCCACGATCAGTCGCTTCTCCTGGTCGACGTTCTCGAGCGGGTGCTCCTTGTGCGCGTCGTGATCCTTGCGGAACACCAGGTAGTGCAGGCGCTGCTCCGCATCGACCACGGGCAGACAGTTGAGCTTGTGCTTCCAGATCAGATCGTTGGCCTGGGGCAGATCGATGCCCACCTTGGCGCAGTGGATCGACGCGAAGGGCGTCATCAGATCGCTCACCACGGTGCTCAGGGGCGTGTGCCCCTCGCGGTAGTCGCGGCTCGTGATGATGCCGAGGAATTTGCCCGTCGGGCTTCCGTCTTCGGTGATCGGAATCGTCGAGTGACCAAAACGCTCGGTCAACGCGACCACATCCTTGAGCGTCGCGTCGGGACGCAGGTTGGAGTCGCTGATCACGAAGCCAGCCTTGTAGTTCTTCACGCGGCGCACCATGGCCGCCTGCTCTTCGATGGGCTGCGAGCAGAAGATGAAGCTCAGGCCGCCGGAGCGAGCGAGGCCGATGGCGAGGGTGTCGTTCGACACCGACTGCATCAGCGCGCTGGTCAGCGGGATGTTGACCGTGAGCTGAGACTTGCGCGGGTCGGGCGGCAGGTCCGACGGATCGGCCTTGAAGCGCGCGATGGGAGCTACCAGGTCGACGTTCGAGGGAATCGTCTGCTTGGTGGTGAGGTTGGGAATGAGCAGGTATTCGCCAAAGGTCCTGCTCGGCTCATCGTAGATGAACGCCATGTCGCCGATTAGTGCGTGAAACGCGCCATGTCAACTCGGCCCCTCAGGCTTCTCACGCTGCCGCGCTGTGGAAAAAGCCCTGGCGGAAAGCGTGTCGAGCGCCTGCGTCCACACGCTGAAGCCATGCCCGCCCGGCAAGACGACGAGGTGGCCTTCGGGCAAGTGCGTACCGAGCAACAGATCGGGCGTGAGCAACCGGTCGCGGTCGCCAACACCGAGGTAGACCGAAACAGGGGAGCCCTCAGCGCAGCTCGTCTGCTTGAGCCAGGCGAAGTTCGCGCGCGCGAAGCCGTCGCGGTCGTCGACGTAGGCCGCAGGCGGCTGCCAGGCACACAAACCACCGGCCTGCTCCACCTCCTCGATCACCGAGGTCGAACCCATGTAGGGCGCAAACAGCAGAAGGCCGCGCACACGCTCGGGATGCATGCGCGCGTAGGCCACGGCGCCATGCCCACCCATGGACGCGCCAGACAGCCAGATCTCGCGATAGCCCCGCTCGCGCAGGGGCCCGACCACGTCTTCGTCGAGGCGCGTGATCAGGCTGCGCTTGCGGTAGTAGCCGAAATGGGCGTCTGCCGCGACGACGTCGTAACCGGGTGCGCGCCGCCTCAAAACCTCGATGAAGCCGCGCTCTTCGAAGCGCTCCGGGCGGTCGCCAAAGCCCGGCAAGAGCACGATCACCCCGCGCGCCCGCTCGGGGCCGAGATCGCCATGCCGCGCGAAGGGCATGGGGTCGCGGGCCGGCCTGAGCCACGCACAACCGGAGAGCACCAGCATCGACAGTAGGACATAACGGCCCATGGGCCCTCCTTGGGCAAGGGTCGACACCGCGGCGGGTTACGTAACAGAGCTTCAGCGCAGCAGTGAAAACAAGCCGTCGAGCATGCGGAAGGTCAGCCCCCACACGATGCGACCGTCGATGTCGTGGGCAGGGAGCTCGATGCGTCGCCCCTGGAGCACGTAGGGGATCGTGGTGAGCCGCTCGCCGCGCATCAGCGGCCCGATCGGCGCCCACAGGGCCTCGGCCACCTCGTAATTGGGGACGAAGGGCGCATCGCGCAACAGCTCGAACACAAAGGGAGCGATGACCATCCCGGTGCGACGTCCACGCGCGATGGCCGGCAGGTCGTCGAGGCGGCCGAGCAGCCGCGCACCCTCGCGCAGATCGAGCGCAATCTCCTCGCGCGTCTCGCGCACGGCGGTGGCGAACAGGTCGGCATCGCCCGGGTCTTGGCGCCCTCCGGGAAAGGCCATGTGCCCCGACCAAGGATCGCGGGGGTGCTCGGCGCGGCGGATGAGCAGCACCTCGGGCCCCTGCGCGCCTTCACGCAGGATCGTCGCCACCGCGGCGCGCTTGTGGTCGCCGACGCTGCCGTCGTCGGCGCGCGCCATGAGCCAGGCGGGATCGGCCTCCGGAGGCAGCGCCACTCGGCCCTCGAGCCGGCTGCGAATCAGCGGCATGCGCACCTCGGTCGCGCTGTCGTCTCGATGCTGAGCCACGATTAGTAAAAGTAAGGCGTCGCGGCGTGAGGTCAATCGCGGAGGCGCACGCACGTCCATGCCGGACCAGGGGGCCTGTGCTAGCTTCGCGCCGCCATGATCCCCCGTTATACCCCCAAGGATTTCGCCGAGCTCTGGTCTGACAAGCGTCGCTTCGAGACCTGGTTCGACGTGGAGCTGTCGGCCTGCGAGGCCATGGAAAACGCGGGCATCGTGCCCAAGGGCACAGCCGCCGAGGTGCGCCCCTTCCGCGACAAGCTCGTGCCCTCGCGCATCGACGAGATCGAAGCCGTCACCCGCCACGATGTGATCGCGTTCCTCACCCACGTCGAAGAGCTGGCTGGCGCGCCGGCGCGCTGGCTGCACCGCGGCATGACGTCCTCCGACGTGCTCGATAGCTCGCTCGCGATCCTGACGCGCGATGCGGCCGACATGCTGATCGCGCGCAGCGACAAGCTGCTCGAGGCCTTCCGGGGTCGCGTCGAAGAGCACCGAAAGACGCCTTTGATCGGCCGCAGTCACGGCATCCACGCCGAGCCCACCTCCTTCGGCGTCGCACTCGCGGGACACTTCGCGGAGATCGCGCGCGCACGCACGCGCCTCGTCGCCGCA